>JBEANW010000372.1:0-12011 GCA_041165225.1 Cyanobacteriota bacterium
AATGCTTTATCTGGTGAGCCTCCTGTCTTTTTCTCAATTATCTCCCTAGGGAGTTACGAAAAAACCAAAATAACCCTAACTACTCAACCCCCTGAATCACAGTCGTAATGCCGCTATCCTTAAAAGGCTGAGGGTTTCCCTGCCAATTGAAGTCGCTGATCTGCAAACTAAAAGAACCAAGTTCTAAGACAGGATTATAGCGAAAGGTAATGTTGTGGGTGCGCCGACTATACTCCAAAATATAGTCAGTACTAATAGTATCGCGATCGCCTAGGTCGATCGCCGTTTGATAGCCTAAACGAATCGGGCCATAAATTTGTTGTGTAAGATTGACCGAGAGAATTTGCCGATCTACTAGACGATCAAACAAAAAGGGCGACTCATCACCCCGCAGATTTTGGGAATAACTCAATTGAAACCCCGTATAGTCTAGCCAGTTACGGGAAAAGTGACCGACTTGCCCCTGAATGCCAACCTGCCCCTCTAAAGAAAGCTGGGAATCACGATTGCTGTATAAACTGCCGACTCCTGAAACTTGAGTAAATAGGTTCAGATAGGGAATTACGGGGACAGGAGTGTAGCGCAATCCCTCTTCTTTACTACTAGGCAATGGTTGACCAGTCCACAAAGAAAAGTTTTTGCTGAGAAATGCGGCTCCCTGATAGCGGGTCAGGTTAATCTGATTATTATCTCGCTTTTTTTCTAGTAAATCTGCTCGGTCAGTATCATCATTAATATTTTTGATCGATCCTTGAAAGTTTAGATTAACCCCAGTCTTGCCTAAAGTGATCTGTGGGGAAGTCAGAACTCCGCCTATGCTTGCTTTCACTGTCTGAAAACCTAGAGAACCATTAAATAGGCGATCGCGATAATTGTATTCTAAAGCTAGCTGATATGGATTATTGAGGTTACCGAGTCGATGGCGAAACTCAATCTTGCCTCGCAGATTGTCTTCATAATTGCTCAAATCCAATCCCGCTAGAGAAAAGTTTCCATTCAGATCGGTTCGAGGACTAAAATCGCCTTTAATTGTGCTACTCAACCCCAACACTGACGGATTGAATACCCCTCCCTCATCGTCATCGCTAAAGCCAAATGTGGTGGGCAATAATGCCCGTTGCAAAAAATATTGCGGGGTAATGCTCCAGTTAAATTGTTTACCCTCAAATAAGCTCCAGGTACGTTCCAGATATAATCCCCCCCGCTCATTACCATCAAAGGCAATGGTGAAGAGTCCTGGTCTGGTAGCACGGCGATCAAAGGCGAAGGCGCTTACTAGCAGAGGGATCTTGAGACGATCATCCAGCACTAAGCTCGACCCATTAGTAGTTAGTTTGCTCCCCGTAGGTTCTAGCTGCTGAAAAGTAGCTTTTTTTGCCCTTAATTCTAATTCAGGGGGGGAAAAGGGATCGTTAGTGAGGCGGAGATGATCCGCTGTCCAATTCTTACTCTCAAAATCTAATCGGTCTGCCTCAAACCGCAGTCGCTTAATAGTTGAACTAGTGGGAGCATTATTTTCTCCCCCCTGATTTACCCCTTTGCTGCCCAAATCAATCCCAATTCCTTCTGAGGCAGTAACCTCTGTCAGGGGCTGACTATTAATTAAGCGATCGCTTAAAGTCTCCTCAGTAATGCTGGGACTTAACCGCTGTTTCAAGTCTGTATCTTGACTTAAACTGGGCTGATAGATTTCTCCTCCCGCAGCGAATACCACCCCCCGATCTGCCACCAGATTATATTCAAATCTCTTTCCCCGCAGAACTTGCTCCCCTCGCTTAAGGACTACATTCCCCTGGGCGACTGCCAGACGATCAGCTAAATTAATCTCCAGGCGATCGCTTGTCATTACAGATTGAGCAAAACGCATCAGCACCTTCCCTTCCGCGCGAATCGTTCCCCTCAACTGATCATATTCTTGGTGATCGGCAATGACTTCAATCACCTCCGCCTGTTCGATGGGAATTGTCGAGGGAGCATCTTGCTCTGTTTTAACTACGGGGATAGTAAACTCTTGGCGATCGCCATCCCGCGATTGAGTAATTAACTGGCGATCGCCAGAAAGAGTAGATTTTGGCTCAACAACTAAGCTGCTTAAACCATCTTGACTAATCTGAATACCTGACGTTGGGCGCAATTTATGGGGTAAAACAGCAGCGGAATTTACCACTTTTGGTAACTCGGCCCCAAATACAGACAACGGGAGCAAACACACCCATAAGGTTATGCCAACATAACAGCGCAACAAACTAACCATAAAGGGGTCTTAGGAACAACTCCGTAGTATAACTCTTTATTTAGTCAGTTCTTAGAGGTTTTGAGGGCAATGCTCTGGGTTTTGTCTAACTATAGCTGCATTCTGGCAACATTCTGACAATTAATCCCTCAATTTTGTTTGCCCTGTAATAAGACGGAACTGTTAACCAAACTTTGAGCAAATTGATCGAATCTTTCCCCTAGCTTGTCATCTTTGAGCTTCCCCGATGGAGCGAACGCTTGCCAAGCCTGACCGATGGCAATCTGTTCAGGTATCACCCAACCATGTACCCACCTGACAATAATCCTCAAATCATTCAGGGCGTTGCTATTGGACTGTCCCCCCAAAACACTAATCAGTCCCGTTACCTTCCCCGACAAGTGTTCAAAACTCATTAAATCCAAGGCATTCTTTAAGACCCCACTTACGCTGCCATGATACTCAGGAGTTGCCAAGATTAACCCATCCGCAGCTTTAACTTTGGATCTCAATGTTTCTACATCTGGATATTCTGGATATTCGCTACCACCATCACAAAAAGGTAGTTGCATTTCTCTTAAGTCCAATATTTCCCCAACGGCTCCTAATTCTTTAACTCGCTCCATCGCTTGTTGCAAAGCTAAAGCACTATATGCATCTGGGCGAAGACTGCCCACAATTCCAACTATTTTAACCATGTTCAGGATTTAACTCATACTCATTATGACTACGTATAAGTTAGCAGATTTTTCACTCAATTGCCAAGTGAAATACTTGAAATCTTCGCACCAGCTATCGAATTCGGTAACAAAATTGAAACCAAATACTTAGTTTTTCTGCGGTGCGATCGCACCGCTACACCCTAAACATAAACAATTATGAGAATTAAGATATTACTTAAATCAGTTGAGGGAACGTAAACTGGTTCTCAACTTAGTACTTCTCCCATATTGAATGAAGTTAAATATATGGTGTTGGGCATTGGTGCAGAAGAGCAAAGTTTGCAGTGGCGATCGCTAACTAATATAATTAAATTCAGAAAGATATATTGGGTTTTGCCTTATGAAAAATCCAGTTACTCATAAGTCTGAATCAGGCTGTTTGCCCCTTTTATCTAGCCAAGAGCGGGATTGGTCAAACATTCTGGTGGAGGAATTCCAATATCCATCAGGAGAGGGGAGAACTCATTACGGTGAGGAACATACTATTTGTTTATCCCTTGCCTCCCGTCCAGTCCGCTTTCTACAAATAAAGGGAGGTAAAACTCACACCAGCCTGTACGGTAAAGGCGACATTACTATTACCCCTGCCGAGATGCCATTTTTTGCTCGTTGGGAGGGAGACGATCATTTCTTGCAAATTCGCATTGCCTCTGGGTTTATTCAGCAAGTAGCCAGAGAAGCCCTGGCAATGAATTCAGATTGCCTTGAATTGATTCCCGAGTTTCGGATTCGCGATCCTCAGATGGAGGCGATCGCTTTAATGTTTCTTACCGAACTTAAACAAGAAAATCTAGGAGGAAGGCTCTACATCGATTCCCTCGCAAATGTGCTGGCAGTGCATCTACTCAGGCAATACGCAACCGCCAAGCCTCATCTGCAAATCTACGAGGGTGGCTTACCTCAGCGTCAACTTGTTCAAGTTTTGGACTACATCCACGAACATCTCGATCAAGATATTAAGCTGATGGATTTAGCCCAATTGTTAGACATCAGTCAATTCCATTTCAGTCATTTGTTCAAACAGGCGATCGGTGTGTCTCCTTACCAATACCTAATCCAACAACGGATCGAACGGGCGAAGCGGTTGTTAAGACAAACAGAGCGATCAATTATGGACATTGCCTTAGACTGTGGCTTCAATAGTCACAGCCACTTAAGCAAGCAGTTTAGACAATCTACTGGTATGACTCCGAGAGCCTACAGAGCAGGATAAAGGAGCTTTGCGACCGCTTCAATCATCAAGTTTGCCCTAAACAATGCTGTAAGAATTGCGGTAGAACAGGCGTAATAAGGAGGTTGTCCCAGCCAATTTTACTATTTCCAAACTCCAGTAAGCAATATGCATTGAAGTCATCGAAGGAGGCATAACTTTTGCTGTAGCAAATAGATCCAACGGCAGTCCTAAGCTACTCATCTGGGGAGTCAAAACATAAGTATATGCCAGAGCAATGACCAGTAAGCCAGCAGCTAATAATACTGACTTAGTAGCTACTTTACTGGCTATATTGCTGCCATAACGATAGACTAAACAGCCTGCCAAAACTGTAGCAGCACAGAGCAACTCCAGATGGTTAAAAGCGCCAAAAATAACGTAGCCAGCACTAGCAAATCCAGGCTCATTCATCATGCCAGTAGTTAGCATTCCAGGTACAACTAGAAAGTCAAAAACTAAGCTGCCACTGAGCCAAAACCCCAAAGCAAACATAATCACTGTTGACCAGTTTGCAGATGTAGAGTTACGAGGTAAAAACGCTTGCATAAAAATTAGGAAAAAAATTATTACCTCCATAGCTTAACCAATTACTTAGCGGACTCGTATAACGAAAGGTAAAGTCTTTTGAAGAAGAACTAAGGCTTGGCAGCGATCAATGTGCAAGGCGCAAGTAACAGTTAATACATTAACTAATAAATGAAGTCGTGTATAAATTAAAAAGCTTTAATTAGTAGTTAATAGTTAATAGCTATTAAGATGATTAAAGTTTACTTAAATGTAGATCAGGGTAGTGTATCTTAAGCCTATAAGATTGCATTAAAATCAAGAATCACACCTAATAGATCTTTAACAGAAACACTCAAGCTGATGTTCTTACATAGGCAACCAACTTAATAAATTTACTGATATTCAGTCAAGCCTGTGAGACGGCAGTGGTGATCTTTATATTCAAACCTTTCTCCAAAATTTTAAAGTTATGAAACTATCATTGCCCCTCAAGCTTACTGCGATGCTAACTGTAGCCGCTGGTGCGATCGCGCCTTTTCAAGCAGCTATAGCTACAGAATTTGATGAATTTGCCGTAGATCAAAGCAAATTTATCGCGGTGGCAGTTCCCTACAATTTCAGGCAGTATAAGTTGGCAATTATTGAACAAGTGCCAGGACAGCAAGCCTGTTGGCAAGAATCGGGCAATAGCCCCGCTACCGTAGATCTATTGCTATTAAACTTTGACCACAGTAATATCTGTCGTCCAGCAGTTGATACTAATGGTTATTCCCTCAGACACAACGGCAAAGATGACAAGGTAGAATATACCCTGAATTTAGTTAATCAAAATGGGCAGCTACAGCTAATTGCCGATCACCAAGATCCTGCGCAACAGGATTTAGTCATTGGTGGTACTAACGGAATCGTTGAAGCCCCGATGAAGATTGAACTTGACCCAGCTTGGAAATTTACCAAACGCCTCTATAATGGCAGCGCAATTCAGCACATTTATATGAGCGACAATCCTAATCCTCAGGTACTAAAAAACGTTGCGACTTTACCCACCACAAATGATCCAGCAAATATCAATCCGTCTCAGCCTGTGACTACTCAACCACAACCCCTACCTACAGATCAACCAGCAGTAGCTACTCAATCTAATCCAGCTCAAACCCCAACGGCTACGATAGAAGGTCTGATTAGCAATGTTTTGACCCCTCTTAGCCAAGCGGTTTATGATACCTACAACAGTCTTTTCACTGCTCCCAGTACCCCCCAAGCACCGCCTGCGGAACGGTAGTTGATTTTAGAAGCACGATTCAATGAAGCTTTTTGGTAGAGGCTTCTTTTTTTTTGCTCAATTTTTGCTCAAAATAAGTTGCCGAAATTAGCTTTAGACTACAGAATTGTACAGGTACAAGTAAATTATCTAAAATTATCTCTAAAAACTCTGGAACTGAATTATTAACTGTTTAGTTATTTCCGAGAAACTTCAGGGAACTATATTAATTAGCTTCGATCTCATCTTAATTGGCGTTGCTCCATCCAGAATCTGTCTAATTACTGGTTCATTTATATCTCTCTTTTTATATGTCTTTTGCGATTAAACAAGGACTTTTTAAGCTCAATATCATCGATCATCACGCCATACTAGGGGTGTCCATCGACGCTGAACCAAAGCAAATTCGCTTGCAATACCTAAAAATTGCCCAACAGCTTCATCCAGATAAATGTCGCACTGATCCCACTAAAGCCAGAACAGCACAACAGATTCTATCAAGATTAGTTAATCCTGCTTATGAGCAGTTATCGCGCAAAAGTGCTTTTGCAGAACATCAATTAGTTTTGACTCAAATTGGCAAAAGATTGGCTGAAAATAAAGATAATATCCCTATAAAAAATCCGTTAGCCCAAGAATTACTAAAAGCTGGAGATAGTGCCGAATTAGTTTATCCGAGGCTCTTAAAAGAGTTAACCGCCGAACAATACCAATCTTTGGCGCAATCAGGAGAGGTAATTGAAGCCATTAGTGAGTTGAATTTAGTTTATGTAATGTTGCAAAGCGATCGCCGAATGAACCGTAATCGCCCTCAAGCAACTCCTGAACAGGCAAAACCTAATCCAGAAAAAGTCGAAAGGGTAGTTCTCAGCCAAGCTAGTAAAGCTACTTTAGCTCAAGAACCTTCTCCTGTAGCCCCCATTCCCGTAGAAGAACCAACTATCGACTCCAGAGTTAATGCGTTTGTTAACCGCGCGCAACAATATCTTGCTAAGGGAGAATTTGATCGAGCGATCCAAGAATTGAAAGATGCTCTGAGGATCAACCCTAATCACGGTGTAGCTCATGCTGTCATGGGAAAAGCTTATCTCCTTAAAAAACAGTTAACTATGGCAAAAGTTCATATTGACAAAGCCTGGCAAGCTTTACCACACAACGAGCAGGTAATAGAAAGCAAAAAAGCCCTTGACAGGTTAAGTAGAGTAGCCAATCAATCTAAAACATCCCATCCTGGTGGGGAGAGTAAAACTGCTGACAAAAATAACAAACCTGGAACTAGCGGTTTCTTTAGTGGATTTTTTGGGACGAAAAAAAAGTAAGATGACACCAGTAGATATTGCACTCAATATCTAAGTCGAGGCTTCTAGTGCATTTTGGGATGAGAAAAACTGCACAGAGAATGTTCTAGCGAGGCGCTAAATCTCGCTGATTCGGCTGGTCGAAATTTTACACTTACTAGATAATGATTTATCAACCACCTGCGGGAGCAAGAGATTTACTACCTTTAGAGGTAGAACAAAAGCGTTGGATTAACGATCGCCTTCAGCATCAGTTTCAAACCTGGGGCTATCAGCGAATTGTGACCTCAACTCTAGAATGGCTGGATACCCTCGTCGCAGGTGGGGCAATTAGACCAGATAAAGTAATTCAGCTACGGAACAACGGGGAACATTCCCTCGGTTTACGCCCCGAACTGACAGCTTCCATTGCTCGTGCGGCCGTGACTCGGATGGCTGGCAATAGTGACCCTCAACGTCTGTGCTATCGCGCTAATGTATTTCGCAATGCTTCTGGAGGACATCATGGTCGTCAGCTAGAGTTTTATCAAGCGGGGGTAGAATTGCTCTTTGCGGGGGGAGTTTTAGCCGATGCCGAGATAATTCTCTTGTTAGCAGACTGTTTACACGATTTGGGGATTCCTGACTGGTCAATTTTATTAGGAGAAGCAGGATTAACGCGATCGCTGTTAGCGGTCTTTCCCCCAGCCCTTCGCACCTCAGTCCGCAACTGTATTGCTAATCTAGACCGCATTACCCTCGAAAGTCTGGAGCTAGATGCAGATCTCAAGAAACAAGCTTTAATCTTATTTGACCTGAGAGGCAAGCCAGAAGAGGTATTGAGTAAAATATCTGCTCTGGATTTAGATAAGAATGCCCAAGCAACGGTCAATAATCTTAAATCCCTGATGGAATTGCTCAACAGTAGTTCCGAACAACCCCTGCCCCTGACGCTAGATCTGAGTCTGCTACAAACCTTTGATTACTACACAGGAATAGTGTTTAAGGCGGTGAGTTTTCAAGACCATCAATCTTATGTCTTGGCAGAAGGGGGACGTTACGATCAATTACTAGGACTATACGATCCTCAAGGGAAAACATCTCCAGGCATTGGGTTTTCCCTCTCCATTGAAGATCTCCACTCTTGCTTGCTGGCTACGGATAAATTACCCCAACAAGCTCCCAGTAGCGATTGCTTAGTTATTCCTGTCTCTCCTGAAGCAGCATCGATGGCACTGCAATATGCCCGTCAACTGAGAACAGCAAAGTCAGTTAAAGCAGAAGTAGAATTAAGCGATCGCCCTGAAGCAGAAATTAAACAATATGCCCAAACTTGTCGCATCGAACAATTAATTTGGATCGAAGCTGATGGTACTGCGAGAATTGAAAAACTCAATTAACTGTTAACTACTCATTACCAAAAAAGCTAGAAGCTAGAGGCTAAAAGCTAGAAGCTCTTTAAGTCGCTTTACTTGTCTAATCTAATTCCCGATTTAGCAAAGCGATCGCTAACGTAGATTAAAGGAATTGGTAAATGAGAGTCATAGTTGTCCACTAGCTCTAATTGCTCTTTCAGGACATGTTCTAACTGCTCTTCCAGGGCGGCAACTTCTCGCTGTAACTGTTGAAACTTGCTTTCCTGTCCTGGTTCAAAAACTGACGGGGATTTTTGCATCACGATTATCAAAATAATACTTGCAGAAGCTTAACTGAAATCAAACTTCAGTTTGACAATGAGTTTAACAATGTTCGACTTGTTATCTTAGCTCAGGGATTTTGCCGATAACAGCCAGGGTGGACATTTTTTGAACTGTAACCAGATAATAAATGGGCTTCTTTCTAGCTCTAAGCTCTAAGCCATAAGCTCTAAGCTTTTGATAAACATGAAAGCGACTAGCAAAGTTTTGCTAGTCGCTAGAAGCTAGAAGCTAGAAGCTAGAAGCTAACGATTATAAGCATCCAAATTAATTTCAACGGGTTCAATATCCCAGATTTGTTCACAATATTCTTTGATCGTGCGATCGCTGGAGAATTTGCCCATCCGCGCTGAATTTAAGATCGACATTTTTGTCCATAGCTGCTGATCTTTGTAAGTTTGGGAAACCTCATCCTGACAGTCGATATAGTCTTGATAATCCGCTAGGAGCATATAGGGATCATCGTAGAGGAGTGAATCGACAATGGGCTTAAATAGCTTCGTGTCTCCATGACTGAAGTCGCCGTGAGCAACGCGATCGATTACCTCTTTGAGTTGTTCATTAGCGTTGTAGAAGGACATTGGATCATAACCATCTGCCTTCATTTGATACACTTCTTCCGCAGTTAGACCAAACAAGAAGAAGTTTTCTGCTCCCGCCTCTTCGCGGATCTCAATATTAGCTCCATCCAGAGTCCCAATGGTTAAAGCGCCGTTCATGGCAAACTTCATGTTACCTGTCCCGGAAGCTTCCTTCCCAGCGGTAGAAATTTGTTCCGAGAGGTCAGCCGCAGGATAGATTTTCTGTCCCAAAGAAACGTTGAAATTAGGTAAGAACACCACTTTTAAGCGACCTCTAACGTCAGGATCTTTATTGACGACTTCCCCCACTGCATTGGCAAATTTAATGATTAGCTTCGCCATAAAGTAGCCAGGTGCAGCTTTCCCTCCAAAGATAAAGGTACGAGGTACGATCTCGACATTGGGGTCGTGCTTAATGCGGTTGTAGAGAGTGATAATATGCAACACCATTAAGTGCTGGCGTTTATACTCGTGAATTCTTTTCACCAGGACATCAAAGATCGAATCAACATTAACATCAATGTTTTTCAGTTTTTTGATTTGAGCCGCTAGGGTGATTTTGTTTTGGCGCTTGATATCTCGCCACTGTTCACAAAATTCGGCATCATCGATAAACTTCTCCAACACCCTCATCTCATCGAGGTTTTTCAGCCAGCTATCGCTTTTAGTTTGTTCTGTGACCAACTTTGCCAATCTAGGGTTACTCAATAAGATCCAGCGACGAGGAGTTACCCCATTAGTCTTATTAAAAAACTTCTCTGGCCACAACTTAGCAAAACCTTGGAGGGTATATTTTTGCAGTAATTGAGTATGCAAAGCTGCGACACCGTTAATGGCATGGCTACCAACACAGGCGAGATTTGCCATCCGCACTTTCTTCTCTGAACCTTCTTCGATGATCGAAAGCTCTGAGGCTAATTCTTCGTCATGAGGAAACCAGGTACGAATATCCTTGAGAAAACGATGATTGATTTCATAGATAATCTCGATATGTCGAGGCAACATCCGACTAAAGAGGCTAACTGACCATCTTTCTAAGGCTTCTGGCATCAGGGTATGGTTAGTATATGCCAGGGTTTGTTGAGTAATATTCCAAGCTTGATCCCAATCGAGGTCGTGGTCATCGATCAAAAGACGCATCAACTCCGCTACGGCTACTGCGGGGTGAGTATCGTTAAGCTGAATTGCTGCTCGTTCGTGGAAATTAGTCAGGTCAGGGTGAACATTGAGGTGGATCTTAATTAGATCCTGGAGGGAGGCAGAAACAAAGAAATACTGTTGAGCCAGACGGAGTTCTTTACCTTGGGGAGTATTGTCGTTAGGGTAAAGTACTTTAGAAATGGTTTCCGAACTCATCTTTTCCGCTACGGCGCGGTCATAGTTACCAGCGTTAAAAGCTTCAAAGTTGAACTGTTCACTGGCTTCCGCTTTCCAGAGTCGTAAAGAGTTCACGGTGTTGGTGCGATATCCAGGGACAGGAGTGTCATAGGGGACGGCTTTCACTTTGCGATCGCAAATCCAAGAGGTGCGATTATGTCCTTTGGGATCACGATAGGTTTCGGTATGTCCCCCTAGTTTGATCTCTACAGAATCTTCTGGACGGGCAATTTCCCAAGGATTTTTGAACATCAGCCAATTATCAGGAATTTCTGCTTGCCAACCATCCCTCAAGGCTTGATGAAAAATGCCAAACTCATAACGAATACCATAACCAATGGCGGGCATTTCTAAGTTTGCCAAGGAATCTAGAAAACAGGCTGCCAATCTTCCTAGACCACCGTTACCCAAACCTGGATCGGGTTCTTCTTCCACCAGATCCTCGATGTTGAGGTTAAACTCTTTGACCACCTCTCGCATCTTTTCGTAGATCCCCAAACAGATCAAATTATTCTCTAGATGACGACCCATTAAAAACTCGGCAGAGAGATAGGAAACTACTTTAACGTCTTCTTCGCAGTAGGTACGACTGGTCTTAATAAAGCGACGAAGCAGGCGATCGCGTACCGTAAAAGCCAATGCTTGATAGTAGTCATGAAGAGTAGCGTTGGATTCGTCTTTTCCCTGGAGGTAGAAGAGGTTATCCGCAAAGGCTCGCTTGAGAGTATCGACGCTCATTCCTGTGCGATCGTCCTCTACCTGAATAGTACGATTAGCCAAATTACTAGTAGTAACTTCTTGACCAAGCTTTTGAGAGGTTTTTGAGTCCATATTTCCCTAAAGGATGATATTGAGTATAAATGATTGCTTAAGGCATAAACAGACAATCTGCCGCTTATAAATCCTGGTACTTATAAATTGCAACTAAGAAATATTGATTTAGTTGATTTAACTGTTTATAGGTTACTACTAGATTTAAGCCTAAAGGCTGGGAAAGTCCCAACCCTTAATCTTTGGTTTAGAAATCGAGCAACTAACCCTGAGACTTTTGCTCGGCAATTTTTACCCTGAGAATTTTGGTCCTAAACCATTTGTGCCTGCATATACAGGCAGGCACAATTGGTTTAGGACCAAAAGTCTCAG
>JBEANW010000373.1:0-7675 GCA_041165225.1 Cyanobacteriota bacterium
CTGGCTCGTCATCAACTACCAAAACCCGAATTCCTCTCAGAATTGTGTTACTTTCTCGGGATTTATCCCCCTGATTTTTCTCTAGTTCAACATTTACATTTAATAGTGGCAGTCTGACAGTAAAAGTTGCTCCCTGGGATTCCCCTAAACTATCAGCGGTGATTGTGCCTCCATGAGCTTCTACTAAATAATGGACGATCGCCAAACCCAAACCTAATCCACTGTGTTTGCGGGTGATAGAAGCATCTTCTTGACGAAAATACTCAAAAATATGTGGCAGGAAGTCTGGATTAATCCCTTTGCCCGTATCAGTGACGGTAATTTGAGCTAGATCTTTTACTCGTTCTACACAGATTGCAACTCGGCCACCATGAGGAGTGAATTTGATGGCGTTCGAGAGTAAATTCCAGATAATTTGCTGCAAACGGACGGAATCACCAGAAACCGAAAGCTGAGATAATTTTTGCTCAAGTTGAATTGATTTGGAGTTCGCCGCAGCTTGGACTGTTTCAATCGCCGATTCGATCACAACTGGTAAATTGACGGGTTTTGTCTTCAACATCAATTTGCCCCGCAGAATTCGAGCAATATCAAGTAGGTCATCAATTAGTCGAGTTTGCAATCGCACATTGCGCTCGATGATTTCCAGGGCTTGTTTTGTATTATTTTGATCGAGATGGTTCTCTCGCAAAAGCTGAGTAAAACCTAAAATCGGGGTCAGAGGTGTGCGCAATTCATGAGACAACACCGCCAGAAATTCGTCTTTAATGCGATTAGCTCGTTCTGCCTTTGCCCTAGCAGCTTGCTCTTGTTTTAAGATCTGCTCCCGTTCAATTTGAATCTCAAAGCGATCATGGATATCTGTTGCCGTGCCAAACCATTTGATAACCTGATCGAGGTCATCTTTCAACGGAATTGCCTGGTGCAAATGCCAGCGATAGGTGCCATCTCGTCGTCGCATCCGACCTTCGGCTTGGTAATGACTACCTGTTTGTTGAGCCTCAAGCCAGCGATCGCTCAGATGGGGCAAATCCTCTGGATGGATAATCTGCTGCCAACCGTCAATTTGAATTTGCTCAAGGGAAATCCCAGTATAAGTTAGCCAGTTTTGATTGACATCGAGTAAAACCCCTCCTGGATTTGCTGTCCAAATCAACTGGGGAATCGATTCCGCTAAATACCGATAGCGTTCTTCGCTTTGACGCAGAGACTCTTCAGCTTGCTTACGTTCAGCCAATTCAGCTTGTGCTTTTTGGTACAGTTCTGCTTGTTGAAGTCCAATTCCGACTTGAGTTGCCAATTCTTTGAGTAAATCAATTTCCAAAGCTTGCCACTGCCGTGAAGATGAACAGTGATGGACAATTAGCATTCCCCACAATTGGTTTCCTTGCCTAATCGGTACCACCAGATTTGCCCGTACCTCCAATTGAGCTAGTAATTCGACATGACAGGGAGCGATGCTGCCATCATGAATATCGGGTTTATTAGTAATTAAGCCTTGGCGAAAGGGTTCAATGTAGCTATCAACCAAACAAGGATCTTGATATGAAGTAGACAAAAGAGAAGTCCACTCAGGAGCAACCGACTCTGACACAATCTTACCCCAACCGTCTGACTGTAAGCGAAAAATTAGCACGCGATCGCTTTTGATAAACCTCCGTACCTCGTTCACTGTGGTATTGAGAATTTGCTCCAGATCCAGAGATTGATGGATTTGTTGGGTGATCTGTGACACGATCCGATCTCGTTCGATGCGCTGTTGCAGTTGATTATGTAACTGCACCTTGGTGATCGCCCCATTGATCGTCAGCCACAAACCCTCTAACGTAATCTGATCTTTGATCAGGTAGTCTTGTGCTCCTGCTTTCATTGCTTGTACAGCGATCGCTTCATTGCCCTGCCCAGTAAGCATAATTATGGGTAAGCACGCCTGGGGACTAGGCATTTGCAACTGAGCCAAAAATTCTAGCCCGTCTAGATCTGGCAATCGATAATCGAGTAACACGGCATCTGGTTGGTACTGGTGCCATAATTGTAACCCTTGCCGTCCCAAAGATGCTTCCAAAATATTACAGGAATATACTTCATCCTTCAGCAGGTAGCGCCGATAGAGTTCCCGGTCTTCTGGGCTATCATCGATAATGAGAATGGTGCGTTGAGTTTTGCTCATCCTAACTCTCCAGATTTTGAGTCAGCCCCTTGACTTCTAACCAGTAGTCTATCAAGGTTTGCATATTCTGCTTCAGTTGACAGAAATCGATGGGCTTAACGATATAATTCTTAACTCCATATCGGTAACAAATTTCCATATCTTTGGGGTTATTAGAGGTAGTAAAGATAACTACGGGAATTGTTTGCAGACTCTCATTCTGTTTGATTCGTTTTAGTACTTCTCTGCCATCGGTTTTGGGTAGGTTCAAGTCGAGTATAATCAGGCTGGGACGTGGAGCAATCTGGGGATCGATGTAGCTGCCAGTGCGAAAAAGAAAGGCTAAGGCTTGTTCGCCATTGATGCATCTTTGAAGGGGAATCACTACAGGAGAAAGTCTTAGAAATCTTTGTAGAGCTTCAAAGTCTTCATTGCTGTCTTCTACCACAAGTAAAGGGGCAGTTTGTCTAACAGGAGGCGCTGTCGAGTCGCTCATGAGGTCTCCTCTCCCACCAGGGTGAAATAGAAACTACTGCCTCGACCTGGAATCGATTCTACCCACATTCTGCCCCCATGTCGCTCCACGATTTTGCGGGCAATAGTTAAACCTGCTCCAGTGCCACCATCAAATTCATCGCGTCCGTGCAGTCGTCGAAAGATTTGGAAGATTTTGTTGAGATATTCTTCGGCAATGCCAATCCCATTGTCGCGGACGTAGAAGGTGAAGAGGGGAGCAGTTGAGGAATTTTTCTTTCCCCCTTCTGTTTTAATCCAACCAATCTCCACCCACTTCTGTGGTTGATCGTTATATTTGATGGCATTACTAATTAGGTTGGTGAACAATTCATTAACCTGAATGCGATCGCCTTTAATTGTCGGCAGCGATCGGGGGAGACGAAATTCTATCGAGTGTTGAGGTCGAGTGATGGTCAAGGTGGCGATCACTTGCTGTACCAGATCTTGCAAATCCACTGATTCGATGAGCAATTCAGCACGCCCCAACCGAGAAAATTGTAACAGTGAGTTCAGCAAATCTTCCATGTGTTGGGTCAAACGTACTAAGGTTTGCAACTTTCTCACTCCTTCTTGGGGCAATTCTGCACCGTGATCTTCCATCAAAAAATTAGCGTAGTTATGAATCCCCCTCAGTGGCTCTTTAAGGTCATGGGAAGCAATATAGGCAAAGGCATCGAGTTCCTCGTTGCTACGTCGTAATTCAATATTCATCGAGGCTAGTTTGTCTGACTGTCGCAGTACAACGCCCACCATCAAGCTTCGCAGTTCGGCAACCGCTTCAATCTCACAAGGCTTCCAGGGTAAAGAACAGCCTGTTACCTCTTCTCGCCAGAGTTTAAACGATTTGCGCGGCGACAATCGCAGTGTTTGGTCTGTCTGTACTTCTACAGGTTTATTGGGGTTGCCCCCCCAGTTTACTGTTTGCAACACTTCTGGTCGAAACCAAAGAATATAATTGCGGTGAACCTTGGAAATTTCTAATGCTAGCAATCCACTGGCGATCGCTTTGAAGGACTCTGCTTCGGGGTAAACTTTGGATAAGCATTGGGTATGAAATAGATCTTGTTGTAGCAGAGGTTTAAGCCAATTTAACAGGTCAGGTAATGCGGCTTCGGGAGGCGTTTGACCAATAGCAATGCAGCGATCGCCAAAACAAACAACCGCCCCTGTTGCACTGACAAGACTTGGGAGACTTGGTTTGAGTTTAACTAAGCCATCTAACAAAGATTTCGACTGAGACAGGGATTCGATAAAACTGGTTTGCAACGACTTTAAGGTCATTTTATAGCCTAAGTCTTCAGCTTTTTCCTTAGTTGCCAGTTCGAGCGACATCACCTGTCCAATAAATTCACAGACGTTTCTGACTCCATAAGGAAGATACTTCGGCGACGAGTGATGACAAGCGATTAGCCCCCATAATTGCCGATTTTGAATTAGGGAGATGGACATAGAAGCCCCTACTCCCATGTTTTGTAGATACTCCAGATGAATCGGCGAAACACTCCGCAGCCCTGACAGGCTTAAATCTAGAGGTTGCCCAGTTACAGGATTTTCAGACGGAATTAGTTTTACGGACTGATAATTGCGATCGGGAATCAATCGCAGCCAGTTACGGGTGTATAGCTGTCGGGCTTGTTTGGGGATGTCGCTTGCGGGATATCGTAAATTCAGATAAGGTATTTCCTGATCAGTATCCTCAGCAATAACAATTCCTGACCCCTCCGCATCAAACTGGTAAATCATAATGCGATCAAACCCAGTAATTTTTCGCACTTCCTTGGCTACCGTCTGACACATTTCTGCCAGGGTGGGTGCTTGCTGAATTTTGGTCACTACCCCTTTGACCTGCTGGTAAAAATAGACGAAGTCGCTCTTGCTTTTGCTCGTTTTCCGTTCCATCTCCAGCACCACCACATTTTCTCGCTGATGCACAATGCCATCAAATCGCAGTGATTTATTTTGACATTTGATGCCGAGATCTAGCGGATTAACATTTTCAAAGTCTTCAGCCAAACATTGCCTGATCGCAGCAATTTGCTTAGCGTTGAACAAGCTAGATAAGGGCTTGCCCAATAAGTCTTGGGGTTGACGATTAATTAATTCTTGGGTGTTGCTGCTAACTTGAATAATTGTGAGGGAGTCGGGTTGCAGAACTAAAAGCATTCCATGAGGCTGAATTGAGCCTGGGATATGAATGGGTTCGCGATCGCAATTGGTCAAATCAACTGTCTGCTTACTCATGAATGGTATCTAAAACTCCTGAACAAAATTGTTTTTCAGCTACTTCTCAGTTTAGTTCTGAGCCAAAATTCAGAAGTCGCATAACCAAATAGTTATATCTAAATTGTATTTTTAGTTGTGTTTTTTTCAATGGCGATCGCCTACATCTAAAGACTGTCCGTCATCTTATACTTTTTAGCTAAAATCTTTTTCTGTCTTTAGGTAGATTTAAAAGTAATTCGTGGGTAGCTAAATCCCCCCCAAGCAATATTTTTTGCCTTACCGAGGAAGTTTACTTAGCCCTCCAGAAACAAAAGCAAGACTAGGCAAAGAACAAAATTGCGAAAAATCCCCCTCAGGTTAGAGAAATCTAGATATTTCTTGTTGTGCAGAACGTTACCTTTGATAGAAGTTTAAGTAACCACTTTTTTAATAAACTCTGTTTGTGGTCAGAATAAATTGACAATCCTGAAAGTTTATTCCAGCCACCTTTAATACGAATTGTATGTGTGGAAAAAAGATTAAAGAAAATCTTCTTACCTACGACTTTAAATATCCAATGGAGTAATAACATGAGTAAACTGAGTCAATTAAAAAAAGTTCTAATTGTTTTTCTAGCAGGATTTGTGCTTTTGATTAGCACGGCTTGTAGTAGCACCAATTCCCCTCAGGCTTCTCGTGAAAATGTTAACCCTAGAACGAATGTTCAAAAGTTAACCGAACAACCCGATTATGATTATTACGATGCCAACCAGCCCAAACGGGGCGGGATGAACAAATACAACGACGATCCTCGTCTAGAAAATCCTAAATTGCAGAAAAAAGTTGACAAACTAGTTGAGGGAGCTAGAGCAAATCTTGAAGAAAGAAATGATAATTCAGTAAAGTATTCAGACGATAAAGTCTCCAAAACTGGTCAAGTCTTAGAAAACATCGAAGAGAATGTTGCTCAAAAAATTGACAAGTTTCAAAAAAATATTAAGCGGGCTGCCGACGATACTTCTGATACGTTAGCGGACAAAGTAGATAATACAGCTAAGGCTACTCGCAGAACTGCCGAAGACACATTAGATCGAATTGGCAATCCATCTTAGTTAGGAATTGAAGGATAAATACACCTTAATAAACTTAAAAAGGCGCTCAAGTTTTGAATCTACTTCAGAACAAGCGCCTCTTTTAAATAGATTGAAAAAAACTTTTTCCCCTTGGTTTTTGCTCATCAAATATCAATTAATAGAATTGACTGATTTTATGGATAGACAAGAAATAGGAGAGAACTCAAAAACCGACCTTGAATATTTTATAGTTGGTAAGTTTGTCGCTCAAGAAGATGCAGAAATGGCTGCTAAATTTTTAGAAGAAGTAGGTTTTCCTATAGAGCAAATTCAGATCGAAACACTCTCCTTAAGACATTCGCTCCCGTTACCTGAATCCGAAGTGATCGAAGGGGGTAAAGGAGGAGCGATCGTCGGGGCTGCATTAGGTATTACAATTGGTCTATCGATTAGTTTAATTGTCGAAAGTTTACCAGATGCAAATTTAAGCATTAATCTTCCTCCCTTATTAATAATTATCACTAGTGGTGTGGTGGGTGCATTAGCACTTGGTTTAATTGGAGGGATCTCTAGTGGGCAAGTCCCCAAAACACATACTGGGATTGATGAAAATTCTACCTCTTTTGACTACGGGCTAATAATTACAGGAAAAGAGGAAGATTTAGATCGAGCCAAGGAAATTCTTCGTCAACAGGGAATCCGAGTTTAACAATGATGGAGCGAAGTATAAATCAACAAAGTTAAGTTGCCCTATGTTTGAGAACTTGAGTGAGAGTAGTTCATAAATGCCATTTTTAGCCGATCCGTCGATACCAGTCAAAATTCGCAAGATGAAAGAGCGAATCAGATGGCGCGAACCGATAATTAGCGAAAAAAATATCGACCAAACACGATTTGTTTTGGATGATGGTAGAAGCGAAAGTTCAGAATTTTCTTTTCTTGTCATTGGCGATACAGGTGCTGGAAAAGAGCAAAGATATAATCCGCAACGTCAAGTAGCAGAGCAAATGCTACCACATTTAGATAGCTGTCGTTTTGTCTTGCATACTGGTGATGTTGTCTATCTGGCAGGCTCTAGTGAATATTATTTAGATAACTTCATCAAACCGTATCAAGAATTTTTAGTAGGTGGCGATCGCCCCAAGCAAATTGCCTATGATCGCATGATCTTTAATCACCCTATACTGCCTATTCCAGGCAATCACGATTACTATGATTTCAACCGTCTGGGGGGATTGTTCACGGGTTTGACTTTACCCTTACGTCGCTTAATCAAGCGAGGGCTAGACTTTGATCTTGGCTGGCATGGTTCTTATCAAGGTCAGGCATATGCTGAGGCATTTCTCGATTGCTTAAAGCGGTTGCCAAATCAAGAGTTGCTTGCTCGCCATCTCGATCAACACTACACAGCTCAAACTGACACAGGGCTTTGCTTGCGCTACCAACCAGGACAGTTTACTCGTCTGCCAAATCGCTATTACACATTTCGCTACGGTGGTATCGATTTTTTTGCTCTTGATTCCAATACTTTTAATGCACCACAACCGATTCCCAAAACGCCCGAAGGAGATGCTCATCGACTTTTATTACAAGAACAGCGCTCGGGATTAGAGCAAGAAAAGAACCTGATCGTCCAAGAAATCGGCCGATTTAACTTTGTTAATCCCGATGATGCCGAACAGCTTCACGATTTGCAAAGCAAAATGGAGCAAATTGACGAGATGATACTCGATAT
>JBEANW010000374.1:0-2921 GCA_041165225.1 Cyanobacteriota bacterium
GCGTTATTGATTCTGCATGAATTGGGGGAATACGAAACAGTTCTAAGGCTGGGGATAGATGACTTTAACAGCCGAGAAGCGCAACAGCGATCGCTATCAGAGAATGAACTTGCCCTCGACACAACCCAAGAGGATCTGATTCTGGTGTTAACCTTGGCTTATCTAGAATTGGGTAGGGAGCAATGGCATCGTCGGGAATACGAAAGCGCAGCCCTCTCAGGGCAACTAGGAATCGACCTACTCCAACAAAAGAGTTTATTTCCTCACATCCAGGAAGAGCTAGAACAAGATTTGGCTAAACTTCGTCCCTATCGAGTTTTAGCCTTAATTTCCCAAAACCCCGCTAAGTCGACCGCCAGAGCAGAAGGGTTTAAATTATTACAATCAATGCTGATTCAGCGTCAGGGCATCGAAGGTAAGGGCGAAGACCGCTCTGGTTTAAACTTCGATCAGTTCTTATGTTTTGTACAGCAACTCAGAACCTATCTCACCTCTGCCGAACAGCAGCAACTATTTGATAACGAGAGTCAAGGAAAATCAGCGATCGCCAATTACTTGGCAGTATATGCCCTGTTGGGTCGAGGATTTAGCCTTAAACAACCAGAATTAGTGTTGCGCGCCCAACGAAAGCTAGATTACCTCAGTGAAAAACAGGATGTTAGCTGGGAACAGTCCATTGTGGCTTTGCTCTTGGGACATACGGAAAAAGCAATTGATAAGCTCAAGAATTCTCCCGATCCCAAACAACTCCAGCGAGTGCAGCAGCATGCTTTAGGTAGTTCAGATTTGTTACCTGGATTATGCTTTTATGGCGAGCAATGGCTGGTACAAGATGTTCTGGCTCAGTTCAGTGATCTATCTGCTACCGAATTAACCCTGAAAGAATATTTTGCTGATCGACAAGTCCAAACCTACCTAGAAGAATTATCGACCGCAACCATCGGCGAAGCTACAGTTAAAAAAGCCGTCGTTCAACAAGTTCAACAGCAAGTCTCCAAGAGTAAGGCAGAGAGGGAAACGGCAAATTCAGGCATTATGTCTTTATGGCGTAATTTCTTCTCGGGAGAAAAATCAACCGTCCCTGGAGCTAAGTCTGTTGCTTCCGCCCAAAAAGAGATGAATGGGGAAAATAGTTTCAGTGATCCCAAGGGATTAGCCACTGCTACCCTAGAACGTCATCAAGATCTTACTCCCTCAGAATTGAAATCTCCTTCAGCGCCATTGCCCCCGCAAAATGCTCACCATCAAAAACCTCCTTCTGGCAAGTCCCTTTCCTTGCCCCTACAGCCCAAGCAAACCAGAGCAGTACCAGAATCCGTAATGCAAAAGGCACAGGGAAAAGCCAAGGTTAACAAAGCTAAAGGCAAACAGAAGAGTGGTCAAAAGAAAAAACGCCGTTCTGAAACGATCTGGAAAGGCTGGCTATTTATCGCCAGCTTAATTTTGGGAGTCGGAACAATTGGCTATTTAGGGGCAAAGCTATTTCTCTCCCCACCCAGCACCACCGTTCAAGAAGGACAGCTAGCGATCGCTCTCAACCAACCCTCCGTAACCATCCCTCCTCAAAAAACTCAGGCTGTAGTGGCAAAACCCAAGCCAGCACCAACTTTAACCGAACAGTCTCACCAGGCAATTCAAGGCTGGTTAAGCAGCAAATCTGCTGCCTTTGGTCAGGAGCATCAAATCGATCGCCTTAACAGTATTTTGGCAGAGCCTTTATTAACTACCTGGCGCGATCGCGCTAAGGTATATCAGCAAGAAAACATTTATCGCGAGTATACCCACGGGATAGTCATGCGCTCGGCAAAGATTGACCCTACGGATCAAAATAAAGCAACCGTAGAAGCGGAAGTCAAAGAAACCGCTAAACACTACCAATCGGGTCAGATCGATAATGCTCAATCCTATGACGATAATCTTTTGGTGCGTTATCAGTTAATTCGCCAAGGAGAAAAATGGCTGATTCAACAGACAGAAGTGCTAAAAACCCTTTAACTAAGAACTCTAACTAGAAGATGAGTTGATAATACATCGAACTGGGGTGATATCACACCAATATTGTCGAGTTCAGAAATACCATGAAAAAGATAGAATAGTTTCGTTCATCTTAAACATTAGTCAACCAAGGATAATAACTGATGCTCTCTTCACTAGTCGCTGACTTTCGCATCATTTTTGAGCGCGACCCCGCAGCCCGCAACTGGCTTGAGGTTATAGTTTGTTATCCAGGCTTGCAAGCCCTTTCTTTGCATCGCATTGCTCATTGGCTATATAAAATTGGGATGCCTTTTTTCCCTCGATTCATCTCCCACCTGGCTCGTTTTTTTACGGGGATTGAAATTCACCCAGGAGCGCAAATTGGTCAAGGGGTGTTTATCGACCACGGGATGGGGGTGGTGATTGGTGAGACGGCAATCATCGGCGACTACTGCTTAATTTATCAGGGAGTTACTTTAGGCGGGACAGGGAAGGAAATGGGGAAACGCCATCCTACCCTGGGAGAAAACGTGGTTATTGGCGGGGGTGCAAAAGTTTTAGGCAATATTCAAATTGGTAATAATGTACGCATTGGTGCAGGTTCAGTAGTGCTGCGGGATGTGCCTTCTAACTGCACTGTCGTTGGTGTTCCAGGGAGAATAATTTACCGTTCTGGAGTAAAAGTAGATCCTCTCGAACATGGTAATTTACCAGATTCCGAAGCCGCAGTGATTCGGACTCTAGTCGATCGCATTGAGTCTTTAGAACAAGAAGTCAAACAACTAAGACAGTCTCAATCGGCAAGTAAATTCTTAGTTGCGGCGGTAGTATCTGAGTCTGGTGAACAGGAATTGTGCCATCAAGTAGAAAACAGTTGCTTATTACGAGACAAAGAAATTCGCGAGTTTTTAGGTGAAGAGTTATTGAAAGAAAACAATTAGCAG
>JBEANW010000375.1:0-5029 GCA_041165225.1 Cyanobacteriota bacterium
CTGTGACCGAAGGGAATCCTTTAGAGCAACCACGTAAGAAGGGTTCATTGATCTATTTTCATGACTTACTTAAACTATCGATTTATCATGGTGTTGCGTAACGTCAGTTAATAATTAAAGTTAAGTAAATCATGAGGGCGATCGCATACTATTAAGGCTTAGAGCTTAGAGCTTAAAGCTATCAAAATCTTAAATTGTCTAGACAAACTTTGGGTATTGTCGGCATAACTGATTATCATTTATCTATTCTAGAGATATTCTGGGGAGTCTTATAGATAGATAATTATGAATACAGCATCTAAAGCAGCTAAAGCGATCGCTCTTGACTATTTTGACTATATTAATCTCAATTCTTTACCTGAAGTTTGGCGCTCAACTGCTGAAAAATTCGGCGATCAGATCGCCCTACAAGATCCTCATGGTAAACCAGAAGTAGCCATTAATTATCGGGATTTGTATAGCAAAATCCAGCAGTTTGCCTCTGGGTTACAGGCTCTAGGAATCCAGCCTCAAGTCAAGATTGCCCTCTTTGCTGATAATAGTCCCCGCTGGTTTATTGCCGATCAAGGAATTATGACCGCAGGTGCAGTAGATGTGGTGCGTTCTTCAGGGGCAGATCCCCAAGAATTGGCTTATATTCTCGAAAATAGTGACAGCGAGGCTTTAGTCGTTGAAAATCTCCATACTTTAACTAAGCTTAAAACGGCGATCGCACTTTTACCCATTAAAGCGATCGTGGTCTTAAGTGACGAAGCCCTGCCAGAAGATCCTGGGATTAAGACCATTAACTATCAACAGTTGATGGCATTGGGTGTAAATCATCAACTACAGCCTATTTCCCAGCATAAAGACACCCTTGCCACCTTGCTTTATACCTCTGGCACGACAGGGAAACCGAAAGGAGTCATGCTAACCCACGGTAATTTATTACATCAGGTTAACTATGTCAAAACTGTCTTTCAACCTCAACCAGGAGATGTGATTCTCTCAATTCTGCCAAGCTGGCACGCCTATGAACGAGCGGCGGAATATTTCTTTTTATCTCAGGGGGCAACCCAAGTCTACACTTCAATCCGCTATTTTAAGCAGGATCTCAAACAGTTTCAGCCGACTTATATGGTGGGAGTTCCTCGTCTCTGGGAATCTCTTTATGAGGGGGTACAAAAGCTGTTAAAGGGACAGTCCGAATCCCAGCAAAAACTAGTTAAGTTTTTACTCAAACAGTCAGAGGGTTATATTCTTGCCCAGAGAATTGCGAATAATACAAGTTTAGAACATTTTAATGCCTCGTCGGTCGAAAGGGCGATCGCCAAGGTCAAAGCAGCTACTCTCTATCCTGTTCATGCTTTAGCAGATAAGCTGGTATATCGTAAAATTCGGGCTGGCATCGGGAACATCAAAGCTGTCTGTAGCGGTGGTGGTTCCTTAGCAAAATATCTCGATGATTTCTATCAAACGATTAACATTGATGTTTTTGTCGGTTATGGGCTAACGGAAACCTCTCCCATTACCAATGCTCGTACACCCCTCCATAACGTTCGAGGCTCTGCTGGTAGACCTCTACCCGAAACGGAAATTAAAATTGTTGACCCGCAAACTAGAGAAAATTTACCTCAAGGGGAACGAGGACTAGTTTTAATTCGCGGTGGTCAGCTAATGCAAGGGTATTATCAAAACCCAGAAGCTACAGCCAAGGCTATTGATGAAGACGGCTGGTTTGATAGTGGGGATTTAGGCTGGTTGACTCCCGATGGTGATTTGGTGCTGACAGGGCGAGCCAAGGATACGATTGTCTTGACCAATGGCGAAAACATTGAACCCCAGCCCATTGAGGATGCCTGTGTTCGGAGTATTTACATTGATCAAATTATGTTGGTAGGACAGGATCAGCGAGCTTTGGGGGCGCTAATTGTGCCTAATTTTGAGACTTTACAACAGTGGATAACGGCGCAAAACTTGGATCTCAAACTTCCAGAATCGTTGGGGCAAAGCGATCTTGATCATCCAGCAATTATTAGTCTCTATCGAGAGGAACTTAACCGTGAGGTGAAAAATCGTCCTGGCTATCGTGCTGATGATCGCATTGCTGATTTCCGCTTTGTGACCGAACCTTTTTCTCAAGAAAATGGCACCATGACCCAAACTTTTAAAGTTAAACGCCCCCAGGTTATGGATAAATATCAATCTTTGGTTAAGGAAATGTTCCCTGATTAGCGTACCCAGAGCAACGGAGGTGACTCAAGCAACTGAAAACCATAGAACTAAAAAAGTTAAAAATTCAAGGAAAACCTTGTCAGACTAGAAAACAACCTGTACTCTTTAAGCTGCAATCAAAATATAAGATCTATCTAGAAACCAAAATTATGGATTATTCCAACACTAGCCTGCTGTTAAAACGTCCAGTAACCGTTAAAGCGATCGTCACGGCTCAATGGAAAGAAGAAGTCACCCAGCAATTACAAAAACAGGTTGCTCAATTAGATCAACAAATGCAGCAACTAGAAATGCAGGGCAAACGAACCATTGAAGAAATTACTAAGCAGGCAGGAGCGACTAATCCGCAAGTACAAAAACAAGCGGAAAATATACAGGGACAAGTGAACCAGAAAAAAGCAGAAATGTTGGAGAAAAAAAATCAGTTCCTTCAGCAATTGCAGCAGATTCAGCTTCTCGAACTGGATCAAGAAGTTATTCAGGCACAAATGGAAAGCTTTTTTCGTTTAGAACAAGGAGATAACCTAGTTAAAAAGTTGAATGTGGAGGTTGTGCTGCGAGATGGCATAGTTGAAGAAATTCGTGGTGAAGTTTAAAATTATTAGCAAAACTTTACTTTATTAAACAATTGTAAAGTGAGGTCATCAAAAAAGATAAACTTTCTTGAACATTGTTGTGATTAGCAAACGATACCCTGAGAATTAGAAATATAAGAAGTTCGTATGTATTGAGGGAGCAAGTTGAACAATAAAGCGATCGCCCATCGCCCTGCTAAAGTTATTTGCCTGGGGGAAATATTATTTGATTGTCTTGCTAATGAATTGGGCAAGTCTGTATCGGAAGTTGCATCTTGGACTTCTTATCCAGGAGGCGCGCCTGCTAACGTTGCTAGTGCCTTAACCAAGCTAGGTACTCCCTCCGCGTTCATTGGCTGCGTTGGTCAAGATGAGCTGGGAAAAGAATTGATTCAACTCTTGGAGTCCATTGGCGTTGATGTGTCTGGGGTTCAATACACCAACCAAGCCCCTACTAGGCAGGTTTACGTGACTCGGACGATGGAAGGCGATCGCACTTTTGCAGGCTTTGGGGCGCAACCTGCGGATTGCTTTGCCGATGCCTATTTGCAAGGAGATTTGCTTCCAGCTATATTATTTTTGGAAGCAGAATATCTGGTCATTGGCACCCTGGAGCTAGCCTATCCGAGCAGTCGAGCCGCTGTATTTCGGGCTTTGAAATTAGCCGAAGAATATCATCTGAAGATTGTGCTAGATGTTAATTGGCGATCAATGTTTTGGCTTGATGAAGCAGAAGCCTTACCCTTAATTGAGCAGCTTTTGCCCTATGTAGATTTTCTCAAGTTAGCAGAGGAAGAGGCAAGGTGGTTATTTGAGACTGCCGACGCAGGGGCAATTTTCTACCGTCTTGCTTCTGTCGAGGGGGTTTTAGTGAGTAATGGCGCTGCCCAGGTAAGCTATTGTCTGAGTGAAAACGAGGGAAGAGTTAGCCCCTTTCCTCTAGAAGTCCAGGATACCACTGGTGCAGGAGATGCTTTTCTGGCTGGTTTTATTCATCAATTATGTCAACAAGGAATGCAAGAGTTATCTAATCCCCAAGTGGCTCGTGAGGTTGTTAAGTATGCCTGTGCGGTGGGTGGTTTAACCACCACGAAGCCAGGAGCGATCGCCGCTCAACCAAGCCCCAAATTAGTTCAGGGGTTGCTCGAAAAATTCTAGAAATTCTAAATCTGGAAAATGTATGAACAGAAACTCAATAGCTTTTCCTTGGTAAGTAGGTCATATTAAAAAACTCAGAAACCTAAGATTTTGCCGAGAAGAAATATTTTTGAGGGAAATATACCGTACAAAAAAAGTGAAATAGGCTGCAAGCTCTTGCTCAAACTAGGCTTGATATTAGTTGTTAGAAGCGCTTGTAAAAAATTCATAATTGTTTGGTTTTAGCTTGAACATTAAGCCAGATAAAGAAAGAGTCAAAAATCTGTAATGTTTAGAATAATTAAAAAAATCTATCAAGGTAATCCAAAATATACTTATTTTTCAGTAAATGTAATTTATTTAACATTGCTTTTACTTAGTATTTGATAATATTTAATTTCAATAAAATTGACTCTAATTACAATAAAAGATATCTGATTTATCTATTGACAATTCTAATTAGTGCAGCATAATAGTGAAGCAAGAGCGAGTTTTGTAGTTGACAAGATAATTCTTGATAGTAATTAAAATACCGAAGACTTATTATTGTCATCTATCGCCTTAGATTAATTGCTGGTAAAACAAAAAAGCCAGTTGAACTAATTAGCTCAACTGGCTTTTTTCGGTGATCTTGAATCAACTAGAACTTTGATTTACCAACAGTAATATAAATTACATAAAAATTAATCGCAATTATAAATATGATTGATTAAAAGTAATTTAGAACACAGTAAAATTAGTGATTTCAAATCTTAATCACTCATGATATGCTTAGTCATATTAATACTTGTATTGATGCACCTAGAAAAAATAATAATTCAGATCATTTGACCTTGGCACGGAAACGAATAAAGCCATAGGAATCCGTTGGGCTACCTGGGGTATTTGCTTTAGGCAAGTTTGGTATTTTTACTACTACCGTGCCGTTATCGTTATTGGTGCCATTAACGTTAACCAAAGTGTTAGCAGGAGTTACTTTTTTACATAGATTCGTTGGGGGAGCAGTGCCTAGCCCGTAAAAGTCGCCTTGATCGTCATTGAGTAAATTAGATAGTTTGAGATTAGGGGATGTCGGCAGAGCCGCGGAATCCAATCCTAAACCG
>JBEANW010000376.1:0-4111 GCA_041165225.1 Cyanobacteriota bacterium
ATCCAATTGGTTCTAGCCACGTTCCTCAGTCAGCTATAGGTTGTCTTTTGTTTGTGTTTTATCCCCAAAGAGAATCATCATAAATATAAATACTGACAGCAAATTAAGCTATATTATTTAAGCTTCTCAGTATTTATCTAAGCTTAATCTCAATCAACATCAACTACTCCCTAGGCGCAAAGTATTCACCAGCAAGGATATTGGACGTTAACTTCGGTAAACTTAGTTGAGAATCGTTAGTTTTGCCCGTTTCTGTAGGTGATCCAAGTCGCTGACTACTTTGTAAAAGATTTGTAAAAGCATTATATTTACTAGTAGAGTACCAAGAAAAGGTGATCTAAATTACAGAAAAAACACACACCTTTATCTAGAATTTAATGATAGCCAAGTAGATATCTCGAAAACTACTGTTTTGTCTAAGAAAACCTATTTTAAATCTAGATATTTTACTTGAAATACTAAAAAGAACTAAAACTACTTTTTATAATAATCAAATATTTAATCAGACATTGGTAAATTTTAATGAAATTAATTCGCGAAATAGTCAAACAAGCTTTGAATACAGGCTATCTAACCTTGGAAGCGGAGGAGAAGCTGAGGAAAATGTTGAGAAATAAATACGAACTAGAAGATTTAGAAGCCTTTATTGATTTACAGCAGGCAACGATGTTGGGCATGGTGAGACAAGAATCCAAAGAGATATTTGCAGCTAGCAGAAACTATTCTTAACTGTTCTTGAACTTAATGCTTAAATCCAGTCTTCATCATCTGATTCTTGATTAGCATTAGCTTCAGGCTCTACTGAGCTTCGTTTATTGCTTTCTGCTTCGCTTTTTAGGCGATCGCCTGCTTCCCGATACTTATAAGAATAGGTAGAACCTGAGCGCTCCACATTTTTGGGTTCTTGCTTTGCCTCATAACTCTTGACATCAGACAATTGATTGACAGGAGTATCTTTAATCCCATTAGCCTGAGTATATTTATCCTGACGACCATTCTGGGTTTTCCCCCCTAGATTACTACTGGGGTATAAATCATCGTCGAGGATTGATGGCTTACGGCTAGTATTTTTGTGACTATCCTTGTAACTATCTTTATAACCATAGCGATTGAGGCTCTGTACCAGCAAATTGGCGATCGCCCCTGTCAAGGTAGCTATAGCAATCCAGACTGCTAGGGGTAAGGGAGCAGTCTGATAGAGACAGGATTGGTTAGCATCAGCAGCGTTAGCACAAAGTAGTTTTAGGGTGATTGGCTCTCGATTTTGGATAAATACGATACTTAGTGCCGTAATAATCAAGATTAGCAGCAGTATTTTAATCCGACTCATATAATCCCTCGTGATGAGCTTTAATTATGACTTTACTCGATCAAATAAATTGCTGTTGTCATTTTACTTTGCTGTTTGAAAATCCATGATTTTTTGGGCTACTTGAAATCTTAACTGACGTTACGCAAAATAACGAAAAATAGGTGGTTTTAGCCAGACATGAAAATAGAACACTGAACCCTTCTTACGAAGTTTGCTCAACGGGACGGCGGCTTTTGAGTAAGAGTACTCTTACTCAAAACGCGCCTTGGGAACCCCCGCAACGCAACTTCGCGCTTTTCCCTTTCCCCTTATGCGAAGCGGTATGCTAAAGCACTAGCTTCGCGTCGCCCTTTAGGGTTTCCCAACCTTCACAAATCAATGAGTGAGTAACGTCAGATCGCAACCAAAGTTAGAACATCTGGAAGACTAACTAGAAATAAACTTTTCCAGGGTAAGATTTTGCCTGACTATGAGCGATCGCAATTTGTGTGAATATTTGTTAACATATAGCTCACTTTAATCGCTTTTTGTCGAACTATCGGCTAGAACGGTCTTTTGAAAAAAAATAATATTTTAAGAAGCCAATTTTGAATAAATATATTGACGGAGTAATTGTTTTAACCAGCGTTTGCTCTTTGGGACTGACAACTATGTCCATGGCGGAAAGCAAGATTTATGAGCCATCGATGACTAATAATGTAGTTAAAGATTTGCAGCTAGAGAGACTAGACGATTCTTTGACCATTAAGTTAAAAAAATCAGAAAGTTATATTGCACCTACGCCAATCAAACCCCAGGCAAAACCTGTCTCCAAGATTGCGATCAGCTTGATCAAGGAGTATGAAGGCTTCAAGGACTATGCCTATATTGATACCGATGGCACTCCTGTAATTGGTTATGGTTTATCCCGTATTGGGGGAATCCCCGTACAGATTGGCGATCGCATTTCCAGCACTCAAGCTGATGCAGCCTTAAATTCTCACCTCCAAGAAATTCATCGGGAATTAGACAAGGTAATCAAAGTAGACCTAAGCGATCGCCAATTAAGTGCCTTAGCCTCTATTTCTTTTAATGTTGGGATAGATAGTATCAAAAGTAGTACTTTGGTGGCAAAAATTAACGCCAAAGACTACCCAGGTGCTGCGGATGAGTTTCTGCGTTGGGATAAGGCTAATCTCCAAGGCACATTAGTACAAATGCCAGGATTAACCAGAAGAAGAGTCGCCGAAAGACAATTGTTTTTAAACCAAAGTTCCTAGTTAACTGTTAAAAACTAAGAACTAAAAACTAAGAACTAAAAATGATAGATACAGCGCCTAAAATCAATCGGATCGATGGTCGTCTTTGGCGGCGGTTTATTGAAGTAGCTTTGCCCTATTGGTATCCCAGTAAGAAGAAGGCAGGAACTTTCTTTTTGATGTTGGTACTGTTATTGATTTTTCTATTTGCTGCTCTGTTTGTGGCGATCGCTGGTCTGATCTGGTTAGGGCAGCAGTTGTTCCCTGAATTTACGAATGAGGCTGCTGCTGGCTTAATAAAGATTAGCAAGGCAGCATTTACGAATAACACTTCCCGCTCGATCCTGGCGCTGACTCTAATCTTACCGACGATCATTTTTGCCTGGAAATTTCCACGGTGGAGAGAACGGGCAAAACAATGGGGATTATTGTCAGCACTACTGTTGTTTTCCATCATGGTTAGTGGTTTAAACGTGGTAATTTCTTTTACCATTCGGTTTATCGACACTGCCCTAGTGGACAAGGATGGAGCAACGTTTTGGTTGTTTTTATGGGTCTATGGCGGGGTGTTTGTGGTGGGGACGGCAATCGTCGTTATCTATCGCTACTGTCAAAAACTACTGGGGGTTTACTGGCGAGAATGGTTGACTGAAAATATTCTGCAACGGTACTTACAAAATCGAGCTTACTATCAAATCAATGCCCAAAAGGAAATTGATAACCCCGATCAAAGGATTGCCGAGGATATTAAGTCTTTTACTGGCACTAGCTTGACTTTGTTGTTAAATATTCTCGATTCGGTGATTACTCTGGTTTCCTTCGTAGGGATACTATGGGCAATTTCTAGCAGTCTTTCCCTGGTACTAGTAGGTTATGCCCTATTCGGCACAGTTGTTACCGTACTATTGGGTCGCAGACTGATTGGACTGAACTATAACCAGCTACAGCGGGAAGCGGATTTTCGCTATGGTTTAGTTCATTTACGAGATAACGCCGAGTCGATCGCTTTTTATGGTGGAGAATCCCAAGAGTTAGCCACCGTAGGGCAAAGATTTACCCAAGCCATTCGGAACTATCACCTTTTAATTGGCTGGCAACGAAATCTGGATTTCTTTACCACGGGACATAGTTATTTCGTGCGGATTTTGCCTTATTTAGTAGTTGCGCCGATTTATCTGGCAGGAAAAACTGATTTTGGCGCAATTAGTCAAGCTATAGTTGCCTTTTTTCAGATTTTTGGAGCTTTAAGCTTAATTATCGATCAGTTTCAATTGCTTACCGCTTTTGCTGCGGGAATTAATCGGATTGCGGTATTTGATGAAACCTTGACGGATTTAGACCAGAAAGCTATCTCCGAGTTAGGAGCAAGCGGCACTGAATCGACTGTTGAATCAACTATTAAATCAACTATCGATTCTCGTTTGGCCTTAGAAGGTGTAACCCTCTTAACCCCTGACCAGCAGCAGACTTTGGTTACGGATCTGTCGGTAGCTATCGAACCAAATCAAAGTTTAGCGATTGTGGGGGAAAGCGGTGTTGGCAAAAGTTCTTTATTAAGAGC
>JBEANW010000377.1:0-9083 GCA_041165225.1 Cyanobacteriota bacterium
CTAAATCGAAAGACATTTCAGGAATAGCTGCTAGTTCGGCGATCGAGGCGCTGTTAATATTTGCTTTTACTGGACTGAGGGGACTCAATCGATCATAGTAGGCAAAAGCCAAAACTGGTTCATAGGGTTTTAAGTGTTCCACCGAAACCCCGATCGCTGCTGCAATATCCTCCAAACATACCAACTGTACTCCCATTCTGACTAGTTCCACCAGCGATCGCCCCTGACGGATTGAAAATCCTGGTAGTCGCAGCCAATCATCCACCGTGGCGAGATTAACGTCGATCTTGATACCTAATTCAGTAGCGATCGCAATTTCGGTTAAAGACTGAAAACGATAGTAAGGATCGTTGGCGATTTTCTTTCTAATCCCAATTTGAGATAGCTTAAACATGGGTGCGATTAGTAAAAACTAATGACTAAACAATTTGTTCCAAAAGCTGACGACGTTTTTGTTCAAATTCATATTCCGTAACCAAACCATCTTCTCGTAGCTGATCGAGTTCCCGTAAAGCTTCGGCGATCGCTTTTACCTGGGGTGCAGTACTCAAGTTAAGGTTATACTTACTCTGCCCATTAAACTGACCCTCGAACTGTTCTAAATCTTGCACCAGATACCATACTGCATCAATTGCCGAGGCGATACGTGCAATGGGGGTAGACCACAATAAAATATAAATAATGCCCCAAACTGGCTGACCTAAATATAGTTTGTGCAGTCCCACAACAGGGCTGACAGTACCTAATAGTGCCAAGGCGACAGCGAAACGGCGCTCTTTATGATGTTTAAAAAGTTGATCTAGCACGAGTATACAGGTATCTAAAGTTGATTATGGTCAATAAGTGGTCACGCAAAATTAATTACCTAGTTAAGATCGGGAAAAGGGAAAGGGGAAAAGGGAAAAGGGATAAAGAGCAAGTCAAGTGTGTAATTAATTTTGTTTAGGTACTTAATTGAGTTTACTTTAGCCTATTTTTTTGCCGTATCCCAGTCATCTATCTGATGTAAAGGGCGAAGCCCTGGCTGTTAGCTATAAGCTATAAGCTCCAATCAGACATTTAATTGTGAAGCTTGGGAAACATTAGCGATCGCGTTTTTTAATGCGAGGATTAGTTTGGCGACGAACTCTGGGGGGAATTTTCCCTCCTAATTGACGACTTACTTCGATAAACACATCCCGTTGCAGATAGGGATACTGTCCAACCCAAAGATCTTTTTGGGGCAAATAGGCATCCGAAATTTTATTGATTTGACTGAGATCTCTCTCATTGGACAACACCAGCAATTCAGCGATTTGTCCTGGCTTAATCCCTTTATAAATCCGCTGTAGGGGGGCTTGCACCTCCAACTCAAAACCTGTGGGATCTCCTAAAACCAAATTGATCCACCGTTCACGATTCTCGACGATCACCAATTCTCCCCTTTGGTTAACCGTTTCTTCTTCCCCAATCAATTCTTCTGTCAAGTAGACATCTAAAACCTTCCCCCGCCAAAAACCAGAATACTTAAAACGACGGCTGGCAGAATTACGCAAGCTGGCTTGATAAACAGGACACCACAGCCAATAAAGCGAGACAATCCCCCCTAAAATTAGGATTAAAGCTGCACCTTGATCTCCCAACAATGCCCCCAAAATTAGCACTACCACTAAGCCAACGACGGAAATCAAGACTCGATTTAAAACATCAGACCATTTGCCCCAATAATAGGCATACTGTTGCCCCGTAGCGATGAGGGGAATTAACTGCTCTGTTTTTTCCTTCGTTAGAGGTTTAAGCATTAGTAATGTACGTTTGATGTGAATTAGCTGCGTTCAAATTGGCTAGTTTTAAGCCCTTTGGGTTCGACAGTTTACTCAACGGAGGGAACCTCCGCAACCTAACTGTCTCACTCTAAGCTCTAAGCTCTAAGCCCTAGAAAATCGAGAGGAATCCAGTATAGCTAGTTTAACCTCAAGTCATGATAAGCATGATCTAGAAAATTTCAAAAGCTGATAGCCACCTCAATCGACTAATATGCTTAATCCAGAGCCAGACTAGTTTAGCTAAATTATTTTTTCTAAACCATAGACGAGAGAACTTAGTTCAGTTACTTTGCGAATTGACAGCAATACTCCAGGCATATAACAAGAGCGATCGCTAGTATCGTGCCTTAGAGTATAAAGCTCTCCAGGAGAACCAAACAGTACTTCTTGGTGGGCAATCAATCCTGGTAAACGAATACTATGAATCGGAATATTGCTCTGGGCGGTAGCACCTCTAGCCCCTGCCATAGTCTCTTTTGATTCTACCTTGGGGGGATTAAAAGATTTACCCATTTCTGCCAGCATTTGCGCCGTTTTAATCGCTGTGCCACTAGGAGCATCGGCTTTGCGATCGTGGTGTAGTTCAATAATTTCCACGTGGTCGAAATACTTGGAGGCGTTTAAAGCAGCCTGCTGGAGCAAAACAATACCAATAGAAAAATTAGGAATAATTAACGTCCCTGTACTGGCTTTGTCGGCAAATTCCGCCAAATCCTCTAGCTGTTTATCACTTAAGCCTGTGGTGCCAACTACGGGACGAACTCCATAGGCGATCGCGCTGCGGGTGTTCTCATACACACTATTAGGATGGGTAAAATCTACCATTACCCCTTGTACTTTTTCTTGAGTGGCTAAAACTAAAACACTCTGTAGATCGTTTAAAACAGGGACTTCTAGCGCACCAATTCCAATAATTTCACCAATATCTTGACCCAAATATTCAGGATTAAGATCCACTGCCCCCACCAACATCATGTCTTCTGCCTGGGATACGGCTTTAATTACTTCCCTACCCATTTGACCTAAAGCACCATTAACTACCACGGGAATCGGTGATTGATCTGTCATTTGTCTTCTATGCTGCCTATAAGTCCTTAGAAAAACAATTTTAGAACAAATCGAGTCGCCCCATAATGATCAGGATACTTTCCCCCTTTGCCCCTTTCCCTCTAGACCACTACAAAAAATATGGCTTTCAAACTAGACGCGGTTTAGTGCTAATCTTTGAGTCAAATTTGGGTAACTTAGGATTGTGGAGACTTTTACCGTAACGTACCTCAGTAAAGTCAGTTAACTGAAAAACGCTATAGATTAACGATTTATTACTAAACAAATTTTCTAGCTAGGCTTTTCCTATGAATAACAGTTTTAATCCTGGTAATTTCCAAACAGCAATGTTTGCTGATTGTCTTGCTAATAGTAAAGAAATTTTTCAGTTAATCGATCAAGTTTTTCCTCTAGATTCTTGTCGCCACTATGAAGTTCTTCCTTTAAAGCTAGATGGTAGCAATCTAGTTTTGGGTATGCTCAATCCAGATCGGGATGAGTCAGTAAGATTTGCTAATTCCATTGCCAAAGTTTTTAAATACGATTTAGAAATCCAGCTAATCGATCTCCAAACCCACCAAATCATTCTGGAAAATTATCCCCAGAATGCAACTCAAGCCAATCGACGACCACAGGATGAAAATCAAACTGTGATCGATACTAGCTTCAATCCCAATGCACCCCTCAAGGGAGTTGATCGACCCAGGGTAGTAGACTCTACTCCGACAATTATTTCCCCTGTTATTTCTCCTGCTGTGGCATCTCCCGTAGATGAGCCTGAGATTGAATTACCAGACTTACCTGGTTTACCCGCAGATCTAGACTTTCTCAAAGACTTAGAATTAACCCCCAAACCTAAAGCCAAGCCCGATTCAACGGCAACCCTGTTCGAGATTCCTCCAGAATTCAGACATCGGCATCCAGCCAATAACCTAGATCACAAGGCGACGATCATCGCCGATAATCCTGCGGAATTATTAGTGACCGCAGCAGCGAACGATCCTGAACTGGCTTTTGAGGAAGCACAAAGATCACAGTTAATTGCGGAAACTTTAGGTAAGACATTTCCCCAAGGGGTTGAACCTGAAACGGCGGATTTTCTTCCCCAGTTATCCTCTCAGCTATCATGGCAAAGATTACTGGAAAAAGCTTTTCAGCATTATTCAGAATTTATTACCTTAACTCGCTGTAGCGATCGCGGTGGTATTGTAACAGAACAAAATAACTCAACTCAGTCTGCCATCAATCAAGTACCATTGCCCCTGTTCTGCTCTTTAATCGACGAAATCAAGCGGATGGCAAAACTACCACCAAACACTTCTAGTCATCCACAAAAGCTAGTGTTAGAGAGATTTCATGAACAAGAGCGAATCCTACTCCGTTTAGAATTTATTGTTCAGCAGCAATTAGAAACCGTCAGAATTCAAATTTTACGAGGTCGAACCTTAAAAGCTTACGAACAACAGCAAATGGATCGGATTAGCGAACAGGCTTTACAATTAGCCACCCAACTTGAGAAAACCCTCAGAAAAATTCAGGCTTGTTTTGATTCGGCTGAATTAACTAACCTCAAAGAATTACAGAGTATTCATGGCAGAATTAATCATCAGCTAAGATTGTTGGATAAGTAGACAGTTTCATTGTTGAAGATCCCGTATAGTTATAGTTGTTTTAGACTTTATTAATTTAGCGGGAATTTAGGGAGTTGATTGGGAAACTAAGTATTCAGTCGAAGCTAATGTTGATGCTGTTGAGTGTCTGTATTAGTTCGATTATGGCGATCGCCTATGTTGGCTATGACAATGGTCGTCAGGCGCTAAATCAGGCGATCGAAAATCAGTTAGTCAGTGTCAGAGAAGCCAAGGCTTATCAGATCGAAAAATACTTTCAGCAAGTTAGAGCGCAAATTCAAACCTTTAGTAAGGGTGGGGTGGAAGATACGCTTAAAGCCTTTACTCAAGAATATCAATCCCTAGAAAAGCAAAATATTCAGTTAGCTTGGAATGAACAGCTTAAAGATTACTATGAGCAGAAATTCCTCCCTCGATTAACTAAAAATACCGCAGGCAGACCTCTTTTATATTCTTATTTTCCCCAAAATAGTGCCGCCAGATATTTGCAATATCATTACACTGCTGCTAATTCCAACCCCGTTGGGGAAAAAGAATATCTCAATGATGCCAATGATGGTAGTGGCTACAGTAAAGTTCATGGAGCGGTTCAACCGATTTATAGCAGCTTCATCGCCCAACTTGGTTACTACGATCTGTTTTTGATTGATGCTCAGACAGGAATAGTTGTTTACTCCGTCAAAAAAGAACCCGACTTTACGACCAATCTCTTGGATGGGGCTTATGCTTCCAGTACCCTAGCCCAAGTTTTTAGAAAGGCAGTGAAGGTAAACGATCCAGATTTTGTGGCGATTTCGGATTTTGAACCTTATCGGGCTTCCTATGGTGAGCCAGCAGCCTTTGTTGCCAGCCCGATCTTCGATCAATCTGAGCTAGTGGGAGTCTTGGCATTCCAGCTATCCACCAATGAAATCGACAACATCATGACTGGCGATCAAAACTGGTCAGCAGATGGTTTAGGAAAATCAGGAGAAGTAAATTTAGTGGGGTCAGATTTTGGGATGCGGAGCATTTCGAGATTCTTAATTGAACAGCCTCAAGCATATTTTAAAGCGATCGCTGCTCAGGGTTTATCCCAGAAAAAAATTGACCAGATTAAAATCTTTAATAATTCAATTCTGCATCAGGAAGTTCACACCCCAGCTATTGAGAAAGCGGTGGATAATCAAACTGGATTTATGGCGGCCGAAGACTATCGAGGGGTAGCAACCTTCAATGCTTATCGTCCCCTAGACTTGGATAATTTAGACTGGGTGATTAATGCCAAAATCGATACTGCCGAAGCCTTAGAACCGATCAAAGATTTTCAGCGCCAAGTACTCTTAGCTACCTCCATTATCGTGCTGTTGGTAACTTTAATTTCTTCTCTGCTTTCCTACTATTTTGTTCAACCAATTCGCGCCTTGATCGATGGTTTTCGCCAGGTGGGGAAAGGTAGTACGGAGGTTAAGGTCAAGGTGAAAACTAAGGATGAGTTTCGAGAATTGGCTCATTCCTTTAACGAAATGGTCGATAATTTAGACCAGCAGAAAAAACTGGTACAGCAAAAGAATCACGAAAACGAAGAACTCTTACTCAGTATCTTGCCTGAATCTGTAGCCAAGCGAGTTCAACAGGGAGAAGAAAATATTGGCGATAGCTTTTCTAACGTCACGGTATTATTTGCCGACTTAGGGGGCTTTATTGAACTATCGGAGACTTTACCTGCGAGTGAAACCGTAAGTTTGCTCAATAATTTAGTATCTGCCTTTGATGATGCTGCGGAAAAACATGGGGTCGAAAAGGTTAAAACCATTGGCAGTAGCTATATGGCAGTGAGTGGTTTATCCCTTCCTCGTTTAGACCATGCCAAAAGAGTTATCGACTTCGCTCAGGATATGTTGCGGATTGTGCGTCGCTTCAATCAAGAACAGAAGATGGATCTCAAGATCCGGATTGGGGTTAACTCTGGTTCAGTAGTGGCGGGAATTGTGGGACAGGGTAAGTTTATTTATGACCTCTGGGGGGATACAGTGAATGTTGCTAATCGTTTGCGATCGCAGGGACAATGGAACACCATTCAAGTGACCCAAAACGTTCATAATCGCATTGCCGAATTTATCGAAGATTTTGAACCCGTATCAGATTTAGAGATGTCGGGCAAAGTAAAAATGGCAATCTGGTCTACAAAACCTTACTGATTACTGAGAATATGCAAACTTCTTTTTGGCAACAGGATTGGTTTATTTGGGGAGCAGTCTTAATTCTGGGCTTTCCCTTGATAACTTTGATCCTTGGGGAAATTATCTATCGAGCAAAACCAAAGGATAAATTACTGGTAGCCACTCTTCAGATTGTCCGCAATTTAATTTTCCCTAGTTTAGCTGTATTTATACTCTTAAATAAGATCCTCGGACTATCCCCTGCAACTACTCCAATGCGGATAGTCCAGACTGGATTATGGTTGTTTGCTATTCACGGTTCCCTGACAGTAGTTAATGGGCTGCTATTTAATCAAGCGAAGACTGGGAGTTGGCAAGCGAATGTTCCCAGGCTATTTCGGGATCTCAGTCGCGTCTTTCTGATTCTCTGTGGTCTTGCCCTGGTACTGTCCGTAGTTTGGGGTGCAGATTTAGGGGGGATAATTGCTGCTTTGGGGGTTGGTTCCATTGTCATTGGTTTAGCCCTCCAAGATACTCTCGGCAACTTGTTTTCGGGCATTGCTCTCTTGTTTGAACGTCCTTTTACTGAAGGAGACTGGATTGAGGTGGACGGCATCAAGGGGAAGGTAATTGAAATCAATTGGCGTTCCGTACATATCCTGACGCGGGAATTGGAAATGTTAGTTATCCCTAACGGAGTACTGGCGGGAGCAACGATCCGTAACTATCGTCGTCCGCAAAAGCTCCATGTTGAAGTGGTGGAATTGGGTTTTTCCTATGACGATCCCCCGAATAAAGTTAAACGGGTGATCAAAGAAACTGCTTTATCTACCAAGGGAGTTTTAGACAAGCCAGAGCCAATTATTCAGACAGTTGCTTATAACGATTTCTCGATTGGTTACAAGGTGAGACTCTACTTAGCTGATTATGACAAAGTGCCTAAAATTCGCGATGAATTTATGACTCTTGTTTGGTATGCTGCCGAGCGTAATCACTTAAATATGCCCTTTCCGATTCAAACTGTTTATAATCATCCCTTTCCTCGGATTAATTCCGCAGCGATTCTGGAGGGCTATTTACAGCAAATCAAGAATTTGCCCAGTTTTGCCAATGTGAATCAAGAAATTTTAGGAGAATTAGTTCACACTGCTAGCGATCGCTTTTTTGGGGAAGGAGAAGCGGTAATTGCTCAGGGAATGGCTACCGACGAGTTTTATGCCATCCTCCAGGGGGAAGCGGAAGTGACCCTCCAACCAGAGAATTCCCTCCGAGTTCTCGCCATCGCTCAATTAGTGCCTGGGGATTTCTTTGGGGAATCTGCTCTTTCAGGTAAAGGTATTAGTTCTGTAACGGTGACAGCTTTGTCTGATTTAGAATTGCTGGTGATTCCCATCGATGATGTCCAGAGAGCATTGGAAAAAAGTACTCGTTTACGCCAGGAAATCGGCGCGGTGATGGAATCCCGACGAAAGGCGATCGCTTTACTGACCAAACCCCAGAACAAAAGCTTGAGCAATGGCAACGGGAAATATTCTAACTGATGTTTATACCAATGGATGTTTTTGCCACTGACAAACAATCTTGGCACGGTTATAGTCAAGTTAAAATCCAAGATGGCGACACCCGCAAGTCAATCAATATTTGCTATTTCACCGAACAATCTCCAGATGGTAAAGATAATTAATTAGAGTTTGGTAGATTGTAAATTGAGTAAGAGTTTTGATCATAGGCACAAAAACCAGGGTAAAAAACGCCGATTCGTCTGTTTGGCAAGTCTTACCTTTGTCTTAATACTGCTGACGATAATTCCCTTGCGATTGGCGATCGCATTTCAGCAAGCTCCTACTCCCCAAGCTATTCTCACTTTAGGAGGGGGTAAGGAACGGGAAGAATTCACGGCTCAATTTGCTCAACAACATCCAAACTTAGAAATCTGGGTATCGAGTGGCATCAATCCTGAGCAGGCTCGTCAAATTTTTCAATCCGCAGGTATTCCTCCTCAACAGTTACATATAGACTGTCGTGCGGTGGATACAGTGACGAACTTTACATCTTTAGTAGCAAACTTGAAACAAAGAAACTTCCAGCACCTATATTTAATTACTGCCAATTTTCACCTGAACAGAGCCAAAGCGATCGCAACTTTGATTCTAGGTAGTCGTGGCATTGCCTTTACCCCTGTTGCTATTACTAATCAGCCAACCAATCTTCATCACTCCTCTGAATCCTGGCTTCGTACTCTGCGTGACATGATGAGGGCTATTTTTTGGCTCTTTACAGGTCATTCTGGAGCTAGTCTCAACCCCAATCCCGTCAAAATATGCGCCTAGATAACTATACTTTAGACGACTATACTCCTGGTGCGCCTTTCTGGAAACAAATCCTTTGGTACTATCTTGGCGATCCGCTGTTTCGTAGTCGCTGGTTGCCCGTTTCTGGGTTCAAAGTTTTGATTTTGC
>JBEANW010000378.1:0-4829 GCA_041165225.1 Cyanobacteriota bacterium
ATCCTGCCAAACCAGTTTAAAATCATCATAATGCCCCACCTGGGTATGGATCTCGATCGCATCTACCTTTAAGGATTTTATTAAGGGTATCACTTCTGGCAAACTTGAGGGATAGGAATGAGTTGTCACTAAACTTTGAGGACAAATTGGCTCACAACGTCCACAGCCATAACACAGGCTCTCAAGCACCCCACCCCTATTTAAGTCAATTGCATCCGCAGGACATACCTTCACACATGGTTGAGGACAATCCAGGGGACATTGAGTTACATCAAATTTGGCTTTACGAAAATGCGGATCTTCCCCGTCATTAATACTTACCATCAGCCACGGTGTGCTTTCAGACAAGCTCCCCTGCGCCATTTCACCTTTCAGTTGTCGCTTTAATTGTTGCTCCCTTGCTGCTCTAATTCCCTCCTGGGCAGCAGCAATCACCGCAAGATCGGCAGCCACATCGATACAGTCCGCCCCAGCCAGACTATAAGAGAGAGCCAAACTACGAACCGCAGGGAGATTTTGGTAGCTAGCCCCACAAATTAACTTGAACCAGCTACCCTCTGTTAATGAATGTAAGGGATAGGATTGCATCACTCTTACATCCTAATAGTTTGTCCATCATTATTGTTAAAAAAGTGTTAAAAAAATTTTGCCCCAGACTCCCCGATTCCAAACTGCTAACTATTAACTGTTGACTGAACTCAGTCCGTAACGGCATTTAATAAAACCTGAGCCAAGGTCAATCCTTCCATATCATCGATGGTGATGGTATCGACAATATCAAATTTAGCTCCAGCCGATTCTAACTGATCATCCAGAGCCTTAAGAAACTGAGTTGCTTTGCGGTCTTTGCCCACCTGAATTAGAGAAATACCCAACTCCTCATCAGTACTGATTTGACGAGAAGCATCAATAATCACCCGCATTACAGCCTTATAATCATCGGGTTCACCATCTGTCACCACGAGAATTGTCTCACCATTCTTTTTTGCTAGTCCCGCTACTTTACGCTCAAAATAGTTATTAACCGCATCCGCCAACACGCTAGCTAAGTCTGTCCGCCCCATAGGATCGTTTTCCAGGTAGATCTTCGCCACTTTGTCAGCGGTAACATTATCGTAGCGACGAAAACGACCAGAGAATAAATAAACCGTAATACCATCGGGGTCTATTTTTTCACATTCTTGAGCTAGCGCTAAAGTAGATTCTTGAGCAGATTCCCAGCGAGTCTTTCCCCCAGGGCGATCGTTAATCGACATACTGCCACTTTTATCGATAATTAATGTATAGTCACGATCTTCAACAATAGAACTATCCGCCATGATGTCACAATTTATTTTGCTCCAGTTTCAATCTACAGCCTATTACAAGCTTGAGCTGAACTGTTAAAAATCAAAAATTTTCACAGATTTACTTAATACCAAAATGCCAAACACTTAAAATTTAGCTTGAGTATATGTGCTTAGTAAAACCAGCTAATTGTAAACAGATATTGCAAGCCTGGAAAAAATAATTGAATATTCTGCTCAATCTCCGAAACCTCCGCGATAATTGTAGGTAATCTAAACCTCAACATATATACCTTCAGGAGATTTTTTAATGGACAACGCGCTGCATAAATATAAAATGATCTGCACTTTAAAATTCGGTGATATCTACGGTCAAATAATTATCTGGCTCATAGTAATTTTTGTTAGCTTGGCAACTACTTTAGCCTTGTGGAGCAGCACAAGACAGATCTACGCCTTGGCGACTGTTGGGATTGTCTTAGTTTTGTCTTTGCCCTTTTTGCTCTTCGCCTTTGTGACCACCTTGCTGAATCGGATTGAGTTTGTACCAATGGAAGAAGAGTTATTTAGCCGTCGAACTGTTGTTGGCGCTAGCTCGAAGACAGCCAAGTCAGAGACAGCTACAGCAGGGTAGTCTAGAGAGATTATCTTCCTTCGGGGATGTAGTGAAGGATGAAGCAACAATTTGTTCTCTGCGCTACTCCTCTATCCTGATCCTTCGGGCTTAGTTTAAACTTACTGAAATCAGGAGAATCTAAAAATTCCCCTAGCTACTCATAAAAAGTAGAGCTACTATTCTCGTCGATGGGCCAATCTTCATTTTGCCCTCCAATTATAATTTTATCGATTTGCAGAAATTCTTTACTGAGTTGGTGCATTGAATTGATTAAAATATCGATCGCAATTAAATCACTAGTACCAAGATCGAACCAGCACCGACCCCAAACACCAAGGTATTCAATATCTCCCATATTGTGCATTGGTGACATCAAAGCATCTTCCAATTGAGATTGATCATAATCCAGATAGCTAATTTCGATTCCTGCATCCTGTACAGGAAGATTTTCGGCATTGAACCCCCCTAGTTTGCCTAGATAAAACCAAGAATCAAGAAGTTCTTCGATATATTGTTGTTCCTGTCGGGAAGGAACAGTGGGGAATTCCAACCAAATCCATAAATCAAAAGGATTAAATTCTCTAAACTGTATTTCCATGATTTTTATTATTCTATTTGAATCTAAACTTCACATTTAAGGGATATTTGAGATCAGAAAAACTTCAAAGCAAAGTAATGCCTCAAAAAATTCTTTTGACATCTTTTCAGACTTGGCTGCCTCATCAAAAATCGAACTCTTCGGATGATTTGCTAGATTTAGTAAACATTACCAGGGTACAACAGCGCGAATTAGACTCATTGTTTTTCTTGAGGCAGCTTCCCGTCAATGCAGAATTGGCTACACAACATGTAATCGATGCCATCAGAGTAATTAATCCTCAAGGAATTATCTGTTGTGGAATGGCTGAGTCAAGAAACAAACTCTCTGTGGAATCTAATGCCTCATGGAGTCAAGATTACATTTTTACTAAAGTAAAACTAGATGAGTTAGTAAATTGTTTGCACAACACTAATATTAGCCATGATGCGGGCAAATTTATTTGCGAGGGGCTATATTATCGGCTTTTGAAACATATACAGACGGAAAAATTATGCTTGCCTTGCATATTTGTTCATATACCTGTTTTGCTCCCTGAGAACTTGAATTTAATCGAAGCAGATTTTAAGACAATAATTGAGTTTATACAGTCTATGTCGATTACAGCTTAGAATTTTGCAAAACCGAATCAATCATAATAATGTGTTTGAAGCAGAAAAATAGAGCCAACTTTAAACTTTTAGAAGAATAACTCATTAATTATGCTAACAGTAAGACAAACAACTTATAAGTACAAGTTGAACTCTATACTGATGAATGATTTCTCTTCAGCTACAGTTTGACTCAATAACTAAAATTATTTTGTTTTCTCGATTTGATTTATATTAACCTTCTCTTTGATCTTTACTGGTTTGGATAAAGAGAATTAGTAAGAAAACAGTAGGAACTAAAACAAATAGGATAGTAGCTACGAATCCCAAATCATTAACTTCCATACAATAGCAGCTCCTAAGTAAGTAATTATTAAATTAACATTCACAACTAGAATATCATTACTTAGGTTCTTAGCCGCATCAACGGAGAGTTTATTTCTGGTTTTTTCCAGGTTTGGGCTTGGTGATAATGGTGACAGACCCATTAACCAAAGTTTGACAAGCCAGGCGGTAATTATCAGGCTTCTTTTTCAGCCTACGTTGCTCAAAATCTGATTTGGGAGATAAATTTTCCATTCCTTCGGCAACTTCGACAATACAAGTGGCACATTGCCCGTAGCCACCGCAATTTCTGAGCTTCCCTCCCAGGGTATAAATATCAACTCGGTTTTGAAGAGCTTTCTCGCGCAAATTTGACCCTTGTGCAGCGATTACTTCTTGATTTTCCTTGGCAAAGGTGATGGTCGTCATAGAAATTCTCTCTGGTTAAATCCTGCTCACTATAATATTAAGAATTCATAAGGAATCATACATCTATTTTAATACTTATGGACTTTTCAAGAATTATTGTTTGCAGTTGGCGATCGCGCAGCGCGACGTAGAGCGAGTCCTTTAGGGTACCCGAAGGGTAATCGCCTGAAGAATTATCCAACTCATAATCATGCTGACCAATGCCAATAACTGATCTGTTGAGGTTGAATGTCTGAGTTAATGGCGATCGCTCCTAAATAATTTGTCTCTGGAGAGCAAGGATACAGTGACCAAGGGGTATCTTCTGGATGCGCTGCGGAGAGTGATAATAAATATCGAGGTTGGCTTTCGTCGATAACCACCTCCACCTCTGCTAAAGACCCTGATAAACCTGTGCCAATCGCTTTCAAGTAGGCTTCTTTTGCTGTCCAAAACCGAAAAAAAAGTTGAGCTTGTTCCTTTGGAGGGGTTGCTTTCAAAATTTTGAATTCTCTTGGGGAAAAAAAACGTTGAGCAATTTTCACCGCGTCAGTCATTGGTTTTTGATATTCTAGGTCAACGCCAATCAGATGATCTAGAGTAAAGCCCAATAAGGCATATGCCTCAGAATGAGAGATATTGAATTGCAGCGCTGAATCTGTTGCCAATCGAGGTTTTCCGCGATCGCTATAAGTAAAAGTCAAACTACAGGGATTTACTTTTAAATAATTGCCTAATAACTGTCGTAAAATTCCTCTAGCTGCAATAAACCGATGTCTGTGATGGACAAAGCGAAATCTATTGGCTCGAACCATTTCATCGGCAGACAGGGAGGCACTTAATTTCTCAATCTCTGGCGTAGATAATGCTAAATTGGCTCGCCAGAGATGAACCTGACTATTTTTCAGGGTGGGAAAACCTTGAGGATGTTGCCAAATTGTCATGGGTTATGAAAGGAGCGAAGCTCCTAGCTATAGGCTGTAAGCTATAAGCTATAAGCTGGGGAG
>JBEANW010000379.1:0-6889 GCA_041165225.1 Cyanobacteriota bacterium
GGATTTAAATTTGGTTTAATTTGGTAAAACCCGAAATCACTCCGAAACTACTATTTTCTCGTGAGGATTTTGTGAGGGCAGCGAGCGATCGCCTTAAATAAAGGTTAAAGGGAAAAGGTAAAAGGGTTTAGTAGTTAGTTACTCGGTTATTTCTCGGACTAAAGCTACTTTTCCATAAAGAGGGTATATTTATAAAACTTGGATCTCTAGGGTAGAGTGACGAGAGGAGATAGATAAGTCATAAACCACCGTTTCGTTCGGTTGCAGCGCTAAACATAAGGCAAAAATCTCTGGTCTGTATTTTTGGGGAATAAAATTTTCTTCTCCCATCGCCAGCACGATTTGGTTCAGGAACGCTAGTTCTCCATTGTTGTTAATAATGCCTGCGGGGACAGCAAGACTGTCGCACCATTTCAAGGCTAAGAACCACTTGGCATCACTCAATCGGTTATAGATTTTATCTGGTTTGGGATGAGGAAAAACCTTGTATCCTGCATCAACAGCAACGATTGTTCCCCCCAAAAAACCACAAACCATTCCCAGGCGATCGCTCATTTCATTTTGCCTCAAGATAATTAATGTTTAGTTAAATTAACTATACAATTCTTATTCTATTGATTAAGAATTGTCTCACGATGTCAACAGGTCGATAATTTTGATCTGAAATAAAAAACAGAATTTTAGAAAGGCGAAAGGGAAAAGGGGAAAAGGGAAAAGAGTTTGTAGTAAATTAATTAGATACTGGCAAGACAACTAGCTATTGTGCTAGATGACTCTACAGATTAATTAAGCAAACTAGATTAACGATGAAGCGTGAAGAACTATTAAAACGTGTAGAAAATAAGGAAGAAATTTCCCGCGTAATCGATCAAGCCGAACAAGCAATTAAAAACTGGGAAGTAGTCGTTACTGATTTTCTATCTCCTCCAGTATCGGCAGAAGTACAGTCAATTTTCCAAAATCTCACAGAAATTGAAACTTGCTCTTGGGGTGGCTATCCTCAAGCAGAAAGACAGAGGATTGCTTTATCTCGTCCCGATATTCCTCTTGATGAGTCTCAAGTTGCTCTAGCTGCTTTGGATATTGCAGGAAATTTTCTCTTTGATCCTGCTACCCATCGAGATTTTTTAGGCTCCCTGTTAGGGACAGGTATTGTGCGAGATAAAGTGGGAGATATTATTGTTTTGGGAGAAAGAGGCGCACAGGCGATAGTTGTTCCCGAAATGGTAGATTTTTTAACATCTTCTTTAACCCAGGTGCGATCTGTGGCGGTGAAAACTCAGCAGATTGACTTTGGCGAGTTAAAAATTCGTCCTCCCCAAAAGAAAGAAATGACTACGGTAGAAGCTTCGATGCGGTTAGATGCGATCGCTTCCGCAGGATTTGGGATCTCCCGTAGCAAAATGGCAGATACGATTTCCCATAAAGATGTCCGCGTTAACTGGAAAGAAATTACCCAATCGAGTTACAACGTCAAAGCAGGGGATTTAATTGCGGTGCGGGGCAAAGGAAGATTGGAAATCGGTGAAGTATCCGTCACGAAGAAACAGCGCTACCGAGTGAATCTAGTGCGCTATAAGTAGGGGCAAACGACCATTCGCCCCTACACAAATAATTCAATTCACAAAATTATTACATTAAATAAAAAATGACCACAACTCCCCAATCACTCCCTACTGAAGACGATCAAAAATATGGTGAAAGAGCGATCGCCGAAGGGAAATTAATCACCTTTCCCAACCCGCGAATTGGTCGTAAATACGACGTTAGTATCACCCTCCCCGAATTCACCTGCAAGTGTCCTTTTTCGGGCTATCCCGATTTTGCCACCATCTATATTACCTACTCTCCTGATCAAACCGTGGTGGAGCTTAAAGGCTTGAAACTCTATATAAATAGCTACCGCGATCGCTATATTCCCCATGAAGAAGTTGTTAATCAAATTCTGGATGATTTTGTCGCCGCTTGCGATCCCCTAGAAGCAACGGTAAAAGGCGACTTTACCCCCAGGGGAAATGTTCATACAGTAATTGAAGTACACCATGTTAAAGAGTTCGGAATTCGGAATTAGGAGTTCGGAATTAGGAGTTCGGAGTTTTCCTTGCCTAGGGAAAACGATTTGTCTGCCCTTTGCCCTTTTCCCTTTCCCCTTTCCCCTTTTTGACGTGGCGACTTATCGAACTCACGTTAAATCGATTACAATACGATAGTAAAGTTTTGTAAATGCAACTGCGCCAGAGGAAGTAATCATGAAAAGTGAAATTAAACCTAGTCAAACTCCCAATCTTGAAGATCCGAAGTTTGGCTTCAACTCCTATGCCGAACGTTTAAACTCCCGTGCTGCAATGATCGGTTTTGCGGGGATTTTGATTATTGAATATACTACAGGCAAAGGTTTACTGGCTTGGTTAGGTTTGCAATAAGGGAACTTTGCGACCACTATAAGCTATGAGCTTCAATCAATAGGGGTTTTAAACCCCAAATCCCCGACGCGAAGGACGCGACGTAAGGAGCTAATCCTTTAGGGCTAGTCTTTTAGGGCAAATCCCCAAACTCTTGACGTTTTCTTTGGTATGGTAAGTTCTGGCACAGTGTTAATCTCTCCTCAGCTTTCAACTTCATCCCAAGTTAAGTCTCTCCCTCTTCAATTAGGGGTGATGGCTTCTGGTAGTGGGACTAATTTTGTGGCGGTGGCAAAAGCGATCGCAGAAGGTAAACTCAACGCCGAGATCAAAGTCTTAATTTACAATAACCCTCACTCCAAGGTAAAAGAACGCGCCGAAGAATATGATATTCCTACTGTCCTAGTAGATCATCGCGCATATGCAAGCCGAGAAGCTTTAGACCAGGAAATTGTCGCTGTCTTCCAAGCTCACGGGGTAGATTGGGTAGTTATGGCGGGATGGATGCGGATCACAACTCAGGTTTTGTTGGACGGTTATCCTAATCGGGTAATCAACATTCATCCTAGTCTGTTGCCTAGTTTCAAGGGAATTAGAGCAATTGAACAAGCGTTGCAGGCAAAAGTGAAGATTACTGGCTGTACGGTGCATTTAGTCAGTTTAGAGGTGGATAGTGGCGAAATCATTGTGCAGGCGGCTGTTCCAGTTTTGGAGGATGATACCTTAGATACTCTTCACGCCAGGATACGGGTGCAGGAACATTATATTTTGCCCCAGGCGATCGCGATCGCAGCATCTAAAATATAATTCGGAGTTCGTAATTTGGAGTTCGTAGTTTTTACTCAGATCTTGCACCTCATCAGGCAAAAATCAATGTGGATAATTTAATGGCAATAAAAAAAGGGACATTCTGGTTTTGAACATCCCTAAACACTCTAATTGAATTGAATTTAATTACTTAACAGTAACTTTTGCCCCAGCTTCTTCTAACTTAGCTTTAGTTTCATCTGCGTCTGCTTTAGGCACGCCTTCTTTAATAGCTTTAGGTGCAGATTCCACCATTTCTTTAGCTTCTTTTAGACCCAAGCCAGTGATCGTACGTACCACTTTCAGAATCGGGATTTTCTTATCAGCAGGTACTTCTTCGAGAATGACATCAAATTCAGTTTTCTCTTCAACAGCTTCAGCAACAGCACCAGGAGCAGCCATAACCACGCCAGCCGAAGCAGCAGCACTTACGCCAAAAGTTTCTTCGATTTGAGAAACCAGTTCAGAAGCTTCTAAAAGACTTAGAGTTTTCAACTTTTCGAGAATTTCATCAGTTGCAGCAGACATATTTTTTTTACTCCGTGTTATAGATCGATAATTTTAGTTTGGTAGATGGTTCCAAGCTGTCTATTGCTCTTTCTCAGCAACAGCCTTGATACCTCTGGCAAGTCCACTGGGAACTTCTTTGATACCCACAGCAAGCTTGGTCGCCAGAGCATTAATTGAGCCAGCAATTTGTGCGTATAGCTCATCTTTGGTCGGCAAGTCACCTAACGCCTCAACCTGTGCTTTGGTTAAAGCTTGACCTTCCATTACCCCACCGCGCACTTCGGTCTTTTTGGTATCCTTCTGGAATCCTTTATAGGCTTTGACCGCAGCACCAATCTCTTCTCCTGTCAGGAGAAAAGCGGTAGCAGTGCCTAAGAATTCTGCCATTGGCTGCCAAGTTTCATCGCCACTAATGGCAATGTTCATGAGGGTATTTTTCGTAATCTTGCAGATCGCACCTGTCGGGCGCAAGCGATTACGTAGTTCAGTAATTTCTGCTACTGATAAACCCTCATAGTTAATGACGAAAGCTAACTGAGCATCACTAAGGCTTTCCTTAAGATCCGCGACTATTTCTTTTTTATTGGCGAGGGTTCTCCCCATTTTGTATCACCTCCTATGGAATTTGGCTCTTTTGGGTCTAACACGACAAAACCTCCAGCTTCTTGCCAGAGGTTGCCTAGGTTCATGACCATTACCCACCTACAAGGATGGCGATCGCAAACTGATAGACATTTACGGGGCGTACAAGCCCCCGAATGAATTCGGGGGACAGCCCCTTGACCTCGGCAGGAAATTAAGTGAATTAACACACCCACTGTCTTCGGTACTAGTCGTTATTAATATTCGATATTTATCAACGGTCAGGCAAGTCTCGTCGTCTTAAGGCGAGAAACCTGAGTGTTTTGTGAGGAATTTTCGTTTAGGCTAGGGTAGTCAAACTTAAATCTTGTAAAGCACTGATATCAACCTGAATTGATGGACCCATAGAGGCGGAAACATAAATAGTACGCCAGAAACGACCTTTCGCCCCAGAAGGACGATTGCGTTCGATGGTTTCCTGTAAAGCTTTGAGATTTGTCAACAAATCTTCCGCCGAAAAAGATGCCTTACCAAACATAACATGAACGATGCCCGCTTTGTCAGCTCTAAATTCTAACTTCCCAGCTTTAAAGGCTTCGACTGCTGTCTGTAGATCCGCTGTCACTGTTCCGCCTTTTGGGGAAGGCATTAAACCTTTTGGCCCCAAAACACGCCCTAGCTTGGCTACTTTGGGCATCATATCAGGAGTGGCAATCAGGATATCAAAATCCATCATGCCTTTCTGGATATCTTCGATTAGTTCTTCTGAGCCGTAAATTTCTGCTCCAGCTTCTTCTGCTTCTTTAACTTGTTCACCGCGAGCAATGACCGCAACCCTAACGCTTTGCCCTGTACCTTTGGGGAGGCTAACGGTAGTTCTCAGTTGTTGATCGGTATATTTGGGATCGATACCGAGCTTGATGTGAACTTCGGCAGTTTCATCAAATTTTGCTGTAGCTGTCTCTTTGAGTAGGCTCAACGCCTCAAGAGGCTGATAAATCCGATCTTCTTCTACTTTCTTAACTAGCTCGCGCATACGGCGAGACATTTTCTTTGCCATGATGTTCTTCCTTGGGTAACTAGCGAAGCAAGTTGCTTCTCCCCAGATAAAAATAATTTGGTTAAGGTTTGGATGCTTGTTAGCTTACTCAGAGATTGTCACACCCATGTTTCTGGCAGTACCTGCCACAATTTTCATCGCCGCCTCAATGTCATTGGCATTAAGATCGGGCATTTTGGTTTGAGCAATCTCTTTGAGTTGATTTTGAGTGATGGTCGCAACTTTTTTCTTGTTGGGTTCACTTGCTCCTTTTTCGATCCCTGCTGCTTTCTTGATTAAGACGGAGGCAGGAGGAGTTTTGAGAATAAAGGTGAAACTTCTGTCTTCAAAGACGGAGATTTCTACAGGAATTACTAATCCTACTTTTTCTGCTGTCTTGGCATTATATTCTTTGCAGAATGCCATGATATTTACGCCATGTTGACCCAAAGCAGGGCCGACAGGAGGCGCGGGGTTAGCTTTACCCGCAGGTAGAGCTAGTTTAATTAAGGCTACAACTTTTCTAGGCATGTTTTAGTTTTGTTTTTCGACTTGATTGAACTCCAATTCTACAGGAGTATCCCGCCCAAAAATAGATAGTAACGCCTTAAGCTTACTTCTTTCTGGACTAACTTCAATTACTTCCCCTTCAAACTCTTTAAATGGGCCAGAGAGGACAGCAATTTTATCCCCAATTTCCATGTCAATTTTAATGACTGGCTCTTGTTCTTCAGCTTGTTTGAAGATTCTTTCGACCTCAGTACGGGATAGAGGTAATGGTTTGACATGACCCCTGCCTCGACCGTAACGGCGCTTTTGCTCTGCGCCGACGAAGTTAATTACATTGGGGGTGTTTTTAACCACCTGCCAAGCATCATCATCCATTAGCATCTTGACTAGAACATAACCAGGAAAAACTTTTTCGTCACTGGTATAGCGAGAGCCGTCCTTGCGAATTTTGACGCTAGGAGTTTGAGGAATTCTCACTTCCCGAATGCGATCGCTGATATCGAGAGTCTGAATCCGCATATCAATATCGGTCTTGACACGCTTTTCACAACCCGAAGCTACCTGCACCGCATACCAACGAGGATTCCCTTTGGTTTTGACGTTTACCTGTACTTGTCCTGGTTGCTGATCATCGTCATCTTCTTCAAACTGCTGATCATCGTCATCATCATCTTCAAACTGCTGATCGTCTTCTGGTATGGCTGCGGTATTAGTCATAGTTCATAGTTTAAAACACTTTTCCTGCTCCCCAGGTAAAGAATTTATCAATTAAATAAATAATTGTAGACACCAAAATGACCATCAAAATTACGGCCGCCGATTCGCTAATCAACTGCTGGCGAGAGGGCCAGACAACCTTGCCTAATTCTTCTTTGGTCTCAAGAGCAAAATCAGCAGCACTATTACTTTTACTCTCTACTGCTTCTTTTGCTGCGGGTTGTTCTTTGTTTACTATATCTTTTTTAGCCAAAACTGTTGCCTCGCGCGAATATACGCTATTTATAATCTAAGGGTTACTGTCGTCGAAAAATACTAACAA
>JBEANW010000380.1:0-7385 GCA_041165225.1 Cyanobacteriota bacterium
AACCATTCGATTTACGACTCATCGAAGTCACATTGATGCCACTATGAATTTTACGGCAAAACTCCATCAGGCGATCGCCACCAACAACAGCCTTCTAATCGTCGGACTCGATCCTAATCCTGAAATGATGCCATCGGAGTATCTTCGGCGGGAGGATAGTTTACTGGAAGATCTGGAAACTTGGTTGTTGTGGGTAATTAAATCAACCAGCGATCGCGTTTGTGGTTACAAGCCGACTTTGGGTTTCTATGAGGCTTTAGGCAGTGAGGGGCTGGAGTTATTAGCAAGAATTTTGGCAGCAATACCCCCGTCTATCCCCGTTATTTTGGATGCCAAACACAGCGACCTCAATACCAGTACTGTCTTTGCCAAGGCGATCTTTGAACAGTGGCAGGTTGATGCGGTTACTCTAACTCCTTATGCTGGACAAGATCATGCAGCACCCTTCTTGGTTTATGCCGACAAAGCAGTATTTATACTCGCCCATACCTCTAATCCCAAAGCGGAGACTTTACAGAGATATCCTAGTTTTGAGCAGCCATTTTATCTCCACCTAGTCAAAGAAGCACAATCCTGGGCAACTCCCGAACAGCTATATTTAGAAGTGGGGACGACTAATATTGAAGTGTTGAGGAAAATTCGAGCGATCGCTCCTGAGAGAACCATCTTGCTACGCAGTTTGTGGAGTAAGAAAAATAATTTAGAATCTTTAGTTAATATTGGTTTGAACAGTGTGGGAGAAGGGTTGTTAATTCCCATTCCTCAAGACTTTTTAGCGAGTAATCATCTGGCGACAGAAGTAGCTAACCTCAATCAAAGGCTCAATACCTATCGTGTTGCTAAAACCAACCAGGGCGCTAGCTGCGATCTTTGGACTCCTGATGTCTGCTTACTAGCTTCTCACCCTTATCAATCTTTGATTCTCGAACTGTTTGATATTGGCTGTTTAATGTTTGGCGAGTATGTGCAGGCATCAGGAGCAACATTTTCTTACTATATTGACTTGCGGAAAATTATTTCTAATCCCCATCTGTTTAATCAGGTGCTTGATGCCTATGGTGATATTGTCCGACAGCTAGAGTTTGATCGCATTGCTGGCATTCCCTATGGTGCATTACCCACGGCTACAGGATTGGCTTTAAATCTCCAACGTCCGATGATTTTCCCCCGCAAAGAAGTTAAAGCACACGGTACTCGTCGTCTAATTGAGGGGAACTTTCACCCAGGAGAAAAGGTGGTGGTAATCGACGATATTTTGATTAGTGGCAAAAGCGTTATGGAAGGAGCAGAAAAACTGAAATCTGCGGGTTTAAACATTGAAGATATTGTCGTGTTTATCGACCATGAAGGAGGAGTGAAAGAGAGGTTAAGGGACAATGGCTATCGCGCTCATTCTGTGCTGAGTATTTCCGAAATCACCAATACTCTTTACGAGGCTGGCAGAATTAATCAAGAGCAATATAATTCTTTTCAGGAGAATCATTAGCAATGTTGAGTTGGATCAAGAATCTTAATGTATTCCGTGACGGTTTGAGCAAAACCCATTTCTAGCGCTTCAGCGGTTAAAGCATGACCAATGGATACTTCGAGAATATCGGGAATAGTGCAGAATCTAGCCAGATTATCTAGGTTGAGGTCATGTCCTGCATTAACGCCCAAACCCAAGAATTGAGCTTTTTTGGCGGCATCGGCAAACTGTTGCCAAACCGAGTCTAAATTTTGGTTGTCACGATAAGCAGTAGCGTAGGGTTCGGTATAGAGTTCGATTCGCTCCGCCCCTGTATCGGGAACAAGACTAATTTGTTGAATATCTGCATCCATAAATAGACTAACTCGACTGCCTAAATCGTGTAATTCTTTGATGATTGGAATTAAACCCTTTTTATCTTTAGTTAAGTCCCAGCCACTATCGGAAGTAAAGGTGTCGGGGGCATCGGGAACAAGAGTGCATTGAGTAGGTTTTACCTGACGCACAATCTCCATGAAAGATACTTCTAGCGGATTCCCCTCTATGTTAAATTCGACGTTAAATTCAATGCTGGTTAGCAAATTCAGTAAATCATAAACATCCCCTGGTCTAATATGTCTTTGATCAGGACGAGGATGCACCGTAATTCCTTTTGCCCCAGCGTTAATACAGATTTGTGCCATTCTGGTAATGCTAGGAATACCGATATTACGGGTGTTTCTGATCAATGCTACTTTATTGAGATTGACGCTGAGATTAGTCATTTTGGAGTTCGGAATTCAGAATTCGTAGTTCGTAGTTCGGAGTTTGGCAACTATTAAATCTTACAGAAAATTCATGCCAATTATCAGTTAAAAATCTAAATTTGTTAGGGTTGGATTCAGGTACAATTGCCTGTTAAGATTTTCGATTGTGGAGGCTAGTTGTCAACAATGGTAAATTCAAAGCCAGCAGAGCGAAATAATCAACCAGTGAGCATAGTACGTAGTACTTTGAATTACCAGCAAATTTTCTGGCTGGTTTTAGTTTCTATGTTGATTCATGGTTTAGGATTACTGTTATTTGCTCGATATCAGCGTTTTGAGTCTGTTACGCCAGCTAAAACTGACCTTGAACCAATTGAATTTACAGTTGTGCCTGAAGATCCTAAAGCCAAGGTTGCTGAAGACGAAATTAGTAATAGTCTGCCCCCTAATTCAAAACCAGAGGCAACTCCACCAACTCCCGCAATTCCACCCTCCAGTATTCCTAAACCCATAGAGCCTCCTGAAAAAGATTCATCAACCGTCTTATCAGGTTCAGATAAGGCTTCAACTCCCGCAGCTTCAACTCCCAAACCCAAACCTCTAGCAACACCACCAAAAAACGATTCGGTAGCCACTAGCTTACCCCCTCAAACCCAGCCCCTTTCTCAGCCTGAAGTTCAGTCAGGCAAACCGAAGCCAGAAAGTGGGGTGAGTAACAATGCCAGTGATTTATTAGGAGGAGATTTTGACCAAACTCTTGCTAGTGGTGGAGATGCTTTTTTTAGTCCCGAAGCTCTTGAATACAAAAGCGTCTTAAATCCTAAGCAGCTAAAAGCTTTGAAAGACATCGATTTAAGTAAATATCTTGCTGCTATGGAGGGGAGAGTAAAGCCTAATTGGAATCCTTCTTTCCGTCAGGACGATCGCACTACAGTCCTAAATTTCAAGATTGAAAAGAATGGTCAAGTTACTGGACTTAAGGTAACTGAAAGTTCAGGATTAACAGAGGTAGATCAAGAAGCTTTGGCAGCGGTGCAAAACTCGGCTCCTTTTGCCTCTTTACCTGCTAATTTTCCCCTAGAGAACTTAGAAATTACCTTTAGCTTTAATATTCATATCTATTAATCAGCAAATTAAAATCAAAATTATATGGAAAGTATCTTGCAATTATTCAAAAGCGGTGGCATAGTGATGTTCCCTTTATTGGGACTATCTATTTATTCCCTCGCAATTATTTTAGAGCGATCGCTTTTTTGGTTTAAGACATCTCAAAAGCAAAATCAAGTAATTAAACAAGTATTGAGTCTCTATCGAGACGATCCTGACGCAGCCAGCAAGATGCTCCAACGGCATTTGAATCTGCCCATCGCCCGTATTTTTGCTGTAGCATTATCCTTAGAGCGATCGACACCACAAAAGTTTAACCTCGCTCTCGAAAGTGCGGCTCAAGCAGAAATTCCCCTTCTTAAGCGATTTAATAACTCCCTAGAGACGGTGATTGGTGTTGCACCCTTATTAGGTTTGCTGGGGACTGTTTTAGGTCTGATTACTTCTTTATCTTCCTTAAAACTGGGGGATATTGAATCATCTCAAACCGCAGGAGTTACCGCAGGCATCGGCGAGGCTTTAGTTTCCACCGCAGCAGGTTTAGTGGTGGCGATCTTCACCTTGTTTTTTGCCAGCATCTTTCGTGGTTTGTATCTTCAGCAGATTGCCCTGATTCAAGAAGTTGGCGGGCAACTTGAATTAATTCATTTAGATCGATATGAGTAAGGAGTTTGGAATTCGGAGTTCGGAGTTCGGAGTTCGGAGTTCTAATTAAATGAAATATTATCAGCCAAAAAACAGAGAGGTTATCTATGAAATTATCTGAAGAGCCAGATTTACCACCAAAAATCAATATTCTACCGATGATCGACGTGATCTTCGCTATTTTGGTATTTTTTATTGTTTCTAGCCTCTATTTAACTCGTTCTGAAGGTCTACCTGTAAATCTTCCCAGTGCTAGCACTGGTGAAGTCCAAAAAACGCAACAGATTACCGTTAGCTTGGATGATCAGGGTAAGTTAACCATCGATGGCAAACCAGCACAAATTGAGCAGCTAAAAACTGCTGTTGAGAAGCTTATCAAGTCTGAATCCAACACCACCGTCATCATCAGTGCAGATAAAACGGTGGAACATGGTCAGGTAGTGGATATTATGGATCGCCTACGACAAATTCCCCAAGTTCAGTTAGCGATCGCTACTAAAAGGAAAATTGACAACTAGTTTTTATAGTTTTTAGCTATCTCAAAACGGTGAAACTACTTATCTGCTAGTAAGTAATGTCAGAGGATCGACTATTTCTTGATCTCGAAGATGAATTTCAAAATGGACATGAGAACCCGTACTATTGCCAGTACTCCCCATTTCCGCTATCTGCTCCCCCTGCTCGACTTCCTGACCATGAGTAACCAAAATTCGGTTATTGTGACCGTACAAGGTGATGCTGCCGTCTAAATGCTCTAGTTTAATCAAGTTACCATAACCATCGTGCCATCCTGCACCAACTACCACTCCTGATGCTGCTGCTAAAACAGGTGTACCAATAGGGGCAGCAATATCAATTCCCTCATGCATTCTTCCCCAGCGCCAGCCATAACCAGAACTTAAAACCCCATCGGCAGGCCAAGCATAACCGTCAAAGATATTGGGTAAATATTCTTCTGAGTTGGATAAGGGAGGTAGTTTTAAAGCAATAGCATCTTGTTTAATTAGCTTGGATTGTGGATTGCTTTGCAGGGCGGGGGGATTTAGCTTATTTAATTTATTTAACTTAGCGGCGGCAGATATTGTGCGGGTATTAGTTTTTACTCGTTGTTGAGTAGGTTGATCGGTAAGGGAAACTAAGCCAGCGGGATTTGTATGATTTTTTTGCCCTTGTTTTTGTGCTTGTTCTTGTCTGAACTGGGCGCGCAGTTGATCTATTTCCGCTCGAAGGTTAGTAATGTAGGGATCTTCGTTGACAGCGGGGACAATTTCTGATGGGGAAGTATTAGGCGGGGAGAAGCTAGTAGAATTAGCTTTATTAGTATTTATATTGGCGATCGCAGGACTGTTAGTATTTGAGGTACTATCTTGAGTCGCTGTGGCAGGAATGTGCAATCTCTGATCGACAAAAATAATATTGGAGTCTTGAATTTGATTAAGTTCAACTAGCTCATGACTAGGGATCTGATATTCACTGGCGATTTTAGTGATGGTATCTCCCTGTTTTACCTGATAAATCAGGGATGGGGGTAAAGCTTTGGCTACAAATTGGGCATTTGCCAAGTACTGTTCTTGTTTAGGAGAAACAGAATTTGCTGGCTTTGACTGCGATCGAGGAATGATACTAATAGGCAGAAAATTATCAGAATTATGAAAACTAGCTGACTGTCCTGAGAACAAATTTAATGGCGGAGAGTCAAAGGAAAAAGCCAGGAGGTTGAAAATTGGAGAAAAAAGAGGAAGATTCTGTGGGGATTGAACAGAATTAAAACCATCTGTCTCCCTGGGTAATTGTTGAGCTAGAGAATTATTAAATGCTAAGGCATGAATCGATTGATTCCACCCTATTGTTTGTACTACCATTGCCGATGACATAAAGACACCTAGTTGGAAGTATGTATTATGAGCAAGTTTAACCATATCAATATTGGTGTCTGATTGAGAGAGAATACAGCATTGCCCTAGGGCATCGTTTAGCCAGTTCAGAGATTACTCTGCCGTAAAAAGTATAATACGAGCTAAGATTACAGTGCATTAGTCAAAATTTGGTTAATGTGCTGATTGCCTGATAGCTTCAAACAAGCCCACAGAGACACTCACTGAAAGATTTAAGCTACGCACCCTTGGTTCAGCAATATCAATCCGCAGGATCTCATCACAGGCAGTCGTTACTTCTGGGGGCAATCCCGCCGTTTCTTTGCCAAATAACAGCCAGTCTGTTGCTTGATACTGGCAATCGAGATAATTCTTCGTCCCTCTGACACTAAAACCAATCAGCCTCCCCCCTCTTTGCTGTTGTTCTTGCCAAAAAGCCTCTAAGTTTTCGTGGTAGTGGAGTTTTACGAGAGGCCAATAATCTAACCCCGCTCTTTTTAGATAGCGATCGCTGATGTCAAACCCCAAGGGAGCCACCAGGTGTAGCTCGGTCTTGGTAGCAGCGCAGCTACGGGCAATATTGCCCGTATTAGGGGGGATTTCGGGATTTACGAGAACAACACGAACCATATAATCATTGAACAGTGAACATTAAACATTAAACAGTTCTGAAGGATAATCAGGCAATTAGGGTTTCTGGACAGACAGCGTAGTCTAGATCTCGTTCTTGCTGGGCAATGTTTTGGATATCTTGTTGAATAATATCCACGGGAGACATGCCCTGGTCATATAGTTTTAGCCATTGTTGGGCGGTATTTCCCTGGCGCAGAATTTTCTTTAAGGGGGAGAGAAAGCAGCTAAAGCCGCGTTTTTTTGCCAGGGGATAAACCTGATCATAAATCTCAGTAATCCAATCCCTCGCCAGAATCTTTCTCCCATCCTCCCAGTGGCGCAATTCCGCGTCTAAACTATGACGGGCAGCTAAGACTTCATTTTCGTCAGCTAGAGCCATTAATTCCGACTGTAAATCGTTAGGAGATAAAATACTTTGCTGTAGAGGATCAAGGTTCGGATTATCGATCATCTGCATGATTCTGGCTTCTAATAAAGCGGTAATTGCCAGTAAAGAGAGGGGATCAACTACCAAATCACAGATTCTTAATTCAAGACGGTTGAGATTATAGGGGCGGCGATCGCCATTGGGTCGCACAGCACTCCAAAGATGACGCACGTTACGCATGGTTTTTGCCACCAACTGTTCTTCAGTCCAGCGAATAAAATGACTATGACTTTCAAACAAAGGTACATTTTGCGGAGTTTTAGGGAACATCTGCCATCTGGTGGAATGACTTCCCGTTACTTTGCCCTCAATAAAGGGAGAAGAGGCACTGAGGGCTAAATATAGAGGAGCTTCTACCCTCACTAACCGACAAGCCTGCATCAAGATCTCAGGATCTTCAATTCCGATATTAATATGAATACTGGCAGTGACCACATTAGTTCCGTAAGTCTGTTCAATATAGTCATGGTAAGGATTATTAGGAT
>JBEANW010000381.1:0-3231 GCA_041165225.1 Cyanobacteriota bacterium
ATATCTGCGGGGTGTAATTGATGCGGGTAATGTTAAGCCAAATGATGTAGTGGAATATACAATATATTTTCTTTCCAGTGGTGATGTAAACGCCAAAGAAGTCAAAATTTGTGATGTGGTACCAGACAATATGACTTTTGTGAAAAATACCTATGGGGTTGAACTCGGAATCGGCTTAGGATTTGACCCGACAGTTCTGCCGACATCTCCTAATCTCAAGCTGTCTAATTTACTCAATGACGATCAAGGAGACTTTTACGGGGCAGGCACTGCCCCCCCAGCAAATCTATGTAAAAAAGTAAGTTCTTCTAACACCCTCGTCAATGTTAATGGTACAAACAATGATAATGGAGCAGTAGTAGTTGAATTAAAAGACCTGCCTAGAGCAATTCAAGCAGGTACTCCTACTGATTCCTATGGCTTTATCCGTTTCCGTGCCAAGGTCAAATAATAAGTAGCTCCACCTTAACCGAAGATAAAATGCGTAATTCCTATGTTAAAATTTGAAACTGTTCTGGTTAGACATCAATAATTATATTTTTATATTTTAATAGCGAAAAGCTAAAGCTTATCTTGGTCTAACTCTTATAAGAGGAATAAACTAATAAAATGCTTACTCTTTCTTTGGTGACTCTCTTCGTCGCTGCGATCGCACTATATATTAGCTACAACATTAATGATGATGTCTTTAAAACGGCAATGCGATTTATGTCTTTAACCTGTTCTTTAGTGAGCTTATTTTGCGCCCCTTGGCTATTGAAGTTGGGTTTAGTCGCCATTCCTTGGGCGATCGCTAGCTTGAATTCTTTTTCCACCGAAAATTTTTAGGCATTGCTTAAATTTCGCGAGTAATGGGTAATGAGTCCTAAAGGACTTGGTTATACTTGGTGATCTGAATCATTGCCAGAAAGGGAACAATAAAAGTAGCTCTACTGAAAGATGGAATTAAATCCTGATTTAGTAGCAGCATCAGGTTGCAAAATCGGAATTCTGCACTGACCAAGGGTTTACCCCCATTTACTAGCCATTTAAGAACTAATCACAAATTATGGGTTCTATTGTAAAAAACAAACTGCCAAATTATCGGAATTACCCTGGGAGTACATCTCAAGATCGCACTGTTGGTAATCAACTTCAGGCAATTCCCATTATTACTGTGATTAGCATAATTTTTTTCGGGGGTATTGGCTGGCGCTTAAGCTATCTCCAGTTGCAGCAGGGGGATCTTAACCAGCAAAAAGCTGAAGATAATCGGACTCGCATTGTGCCGAAACAACCTGTCAGGGGCAATATTACCGATCGCCACGGCAAAATTTTAGCAACTAGCAAGCAGTCGTACTCGGCATACCTCTGGCCAAAAGCGCAAAAAGAGCAAAATTGGCCAGAAAATCTCCAGATTCTCGCACAAATTCTCGAAATAAAGCCAACAGAACTTCAACAGAAAGTAGAAGAAGCAGGATACAACTATCCTAGTCTGATTCCTATCGCCCGTAACTTAACCCCTGAAAAAATAACCGCCCTGGAAGAATATAAGCCTCAACTCAAGTGGGTGGAAACGGATATTGATAAGGTACGCTACTATCCCCAGGGTAAACTAGCAGCCCATATTCTTGGCTATACAGGAGAGTTAAACCAAGAAGAGCTAGAGGAGAGAAAATCCAAGGGTTATCGCTTGGGAGATGTCATGGGCAAGATGGGGGTGGAATCTAGTTATGAAACCCAACTCCGAGGACAATGGGGGGGATTAAAACTAGGGGTAAACGGCTCTGGACAAGTGATTAGCTGGTTGGGGGAAAAACGAGCCGAGTCAGGAGAGAATCTGACTTTAACCATTGATACTCAGGTTCAACAGGCTGCGGAAACTGCTTTAGGTACTCAGAAGGGGGCAATAGTTGCCCTAGATCCTCACACTGGTGCGGTGATTGCTATGGCTAGCTATCCTAGTTTTGACCCCAATATCTTTTCGGGGAGTGTGACACCAGAGGTCTGGAAAGAATTACAGTCCCAGGGAAATCCTTTTCTGAACATGGCTTTGCGGGCTTTTCCTCCCGCCTCAACTTTTAAGGTTGTTACTGCTACGGCTGGGTTGGAAAGCGGCAAATTTACGCCGAATACTGTATTGGGGACTTATCCTTATTTATCTGTAGGAGGCACAAGATTTGGGGAATGGAACAAACGTGGTTTTGGCCCTTTGGGCTTTGTACAAGCTCTTGCTTGGAGTAGTAACACCTTCTTTGGTCAAATTGGTCAGGGGGCTGGAGGCGAAAACCTGATCAAATATGCGAGACTCTATGGCTTTGGTCAACCAACGGGAATTGAGTTAGATGGAGAAACCAAGGGTTTGATTGCTGATGATGCCTGGAAACGGCTTAATTTTGAAGACTGGGGCTGGACTACTGGTGATACGGTGAATATGTCCATTGGGCAAGGCTTTACCAGTGCCACGCCGTTACAGATCGCCGTTATGTTTAGTGCGATCGCCAATGATGGTTATCGAGTCAAGCCTTATTTGGTACAAACAGCAAACCACCCTGGCAAGGTGAGTCTCAATCTCAAACCCACCACTCTGGAAACCATCCAAAAAGGACTGCGAGCCGTAGTTGATGGCGGTACTGGTACTAAACTCAACTCTCCCGATATTCCCCCAGGAGCAGGAAAAAGTGGCACAGCCCAAGCTCCTCCAGGAGACTCTCATACTTGGTTTGGCGCTTATGCCCCCTATGAAAAACCAGAAATTGTGGTAGTGGCTTTCTTGGAACATTCTGGCGGTGGTGGTGGCTCTAAGGCTGCGCCTCTAGTCAGGCAGGTAATGGAAACTTATTTTAAACCCCAGCACCTGAACAAAAATCAGCCCCAAAAGCAGAAACAAAAATAGATTAGTGGCTAGTTTTGCCTTCGCTCAAATATCAAGTTCGTGTGATCATACCAATTCTCGAATATAGCGAGAGACTTGGGTTGTTAGGGGTTAGGAATTAGCCCTAAAGGATTCCCTACGGTCACGAAGCTTATGGTAAACCACTAGCTGCGCGTCGTCCTTTAGGACTAACTTCTGATATATTTTATTGGACTATCGGGAACTATAGATAAAGAACCTGATTCAATTTTAAATACAATTTATGTTTCCGAATCAAATTATTGGACTATCTAAATTTATTGAACTATTTAACGCAATAAAAGACGCAATAAAAGATTTAGTCAATTCATTAAGTAATAATCCACATAAACATCCAA
>JBEANW010000382.1:0-5864 GCA_041165225.1 Cyanobacteriota bacterium
CTGGAGCCAGAGGGAACCCCAAAGATTTAGGTCTTATCCCTATGACATTCCCTTTAACTATTCCCAGATCAACAACTATGGTGTAACCCAAGCCAAGGGAGACTACCTGCTATTTCTCAATAACGATACAGAAATCATCTCTGCCGACTGGATGGAGGCAATGGTGGAACAGGCACAAAGAGAATCCATTGGCGCAGTGGGGGGCTTGCTCCTCTACCCTGATGATACTGTTCAGCACGCAGGAGTTGTACTGGGTTTACATGATGTTGCAGGTCATGGTCATCAAAATTTTGCCGTCGGGGAAGCTGGATATATTTCCCAACTAGTCTCTACCAACAATTACTCCGCCGTGACTGCCGCTTGCTTAATGTGTCGCCGAGATGTTTTTGAGTCCGTGGGGGGCTTTGAATCCCAGTTGGAGATCGCCTTTAATGATATTGATTTTTGCTTGAAACTGATCGCTCAGGGCTATCGTAATATTTATCTGCCCCATGTTGTTTTATATCATTACGAATCTAAGAGCCGAGGTTATGAAAATAGTCCTGCCAAACAAGCCCGTTTTGCCCAGGAAGTTGCTTATATGAAGCAAAAATGGTCAGAAATTTGCGATCGCGACCCCTGTTATAATCCCAATCTCAGCAAAAACCATGACGACTATCGGCTAAATATTTGAATAATATTGGCTGAATTCTTGACGATGGCTAAATTATTCAGTAAAACTTAGCTATTTCGATTTACCTAAATATCAAAATTGTGGTCATAAATTGATGAAAAGTACAATGGAATTTACTGGAGAGCGATTTGTTCCCCAGTTAGATGGAAATATCAAGTATGAACACCTTCACAGATATGCCTTAGCCGTGGAGCTAGCAAAAGGACGCTCAGTTTTAGACATTGCATCAGGAGAGGGTTATGGCAGCGCTCTTTTAGCCAAGTATGCAGCCTCTGTAATGGGCGTTGACATTGATGTGGAATCCGTAGATCATGCTCGGTTGCGATATGGTCATCTTCCTAATTTAAATTTTCTGGTGGGATCTTGTGATGCTATTCCGTTAGCGGATACCTCGGTCGATGTTGTCACTTCATTTGAAACGATTGAACATCACGATAAGCATGAAGAAATGATGCAGGAGATTAAACGGGTTTTAAGTGCAGATGGTCTTCTAATCATCTCCTCGCCAAATCGCCTAGTTTATTCTGACGAACAAAATCAAGTCAATCCATTTCATGTCAAAGAATTATATTATCAGGAGTTTTTAGACCTATTAAAGAGATATTTTCAACATGTCAATATTTATGGTCAAAAGCTTGCCATTAGCTCTTGCATCACACCTTTACAGCCATCTAATAAGCAAGAGATTAAATCTTTCTCTGGGGATATAAATTCTTTATCTAATGTTGCTAGTTATTTTTCTTCCCCAATGTATTTTGTTGCGGTATGTTCTGATCGTGCTGAATTATTAGCAGAAAATTTGGAATCGATTTATCTTGATGAGTCAGATGATTTATTGACAAAATTTCAGAATGAATGGAGCATCGATAAGTTAAAGATGCAACAAATTCAATTAGAGAAAAATGAATTGCGACAAGCAATTGAGCAAATTCAATCAGATAAAAATGAATTGCAACAAACAATTCAGCAATTACAGCAAGATATTCAACAACAGCAAATCAGCTTTGAATTCATACAGCAGTCTAACAAACAGTCCAAAGATACTATTCATTGGATGGAAACCAGCAAATTTTGGAAGCTCCGCAGTAAGTTGCTGAAACTTAAAATTCTTTTACAACTCGATAATTAGAGTAAGACAGGGTATAAATTAATGACTTATTTGGCTTCCGTTGTTATTCCAGTAAAAAATGGTGATGAGTTTCTGGATGAGGTTTTAAAACAAGTCTTATCTCAGAAGACTGACTTTTCTTATGAAGTTATTGTGATTGATTCAGGTTCAACAGATAGATCTCTCGAAATCATTGAGAATTATGATGTTAACCTCATTCATATCGATTCAAAAAAATTTAACCACGGGCTAACTCGCAATCTTGGGGTTAAAAGGTCATCAGGTGAATTTATCGCCTTTGTAACCCAGGATGCTACGCCTGTTAACGATCAATGGCTACAAAACTTAGTTATACCCCTCAAAGAAAATCCAGAAGTCGCAGGGGTATTTGGCAAGCACTTAGCACGACCAAATTGCGACCCGATTGTCGATATTAATCTACAAGATCACTTTGATCGTGGGATTTCAATGACTAGGAAATTTTGGCGTAAAGACAAAGGTTATGAGCAGCAGAAGAATCTTTATGTCTTCTTTTCAAATAACAACTCCTGCATTCGTCGCACAATCTGGGAAAAAATTCCTTTTCGAGAAGTTGAAATGTCAGAAGACCAGTGGTGGGCGCAGGATATTTTAGAACAAGGGTATGTGAAGTGTTACGAGCCTAATGCTCTAGTCTATCACTCTCATACCTATACGACTTTGGGATGGTTCAAACGACAATTTGATGAGTATCGTGCCTATAGTAAGCTTGCACTCGTTGAAAAAGTCTCGATCAAATCTGCGATTAAATTGATTGTTAGTCGATCAATTAATGATATTAAACGTATTGTTAAAACTTCTGATTTGACTAAGTTTAACAAAATTTACTGGTCTATGAGGAGACTTTCAATCAACATTGGTATTGGTTTTGGTCAATTTTTGGGAGTACGACATAACCTTCGTATTGTTACCGCAGGTCAAAACTTTTTCTCAGAGCAGTCTCAAAATATTAATAAAAAGTAGGCTATATATGCACAAAATTCTTTTGTTATTACGACAAATAGTACTCAAAATTCGAGAAAAAGGTGGAAGAGAAACTCTCGCAATTGTTCTACGTAAAGGAGCAGATTATCTCACTCGATCTACATTTATTAATCCTTCTAATCAGGATTCGGTATCTACTACCTTTAATTTACCATTAGATTACGAGATTATTTTGATGGGATTACGTCACCACCCATCCTTGTCAAAGCAAATCTCATTAATACAATCTAGACCCAAGGAATGTCTTCATTTTGTTTGGATAGTTCCTTTTTTCTCTCGTGGTTCGGGAGGGCATAAAAATCTATTTCGTTTTGTCAAAGGATTAGAGGTGTTGGGACACAAGAATACTGTTTATGTAGTACACGATCTTGATTCGGAACTCAGTTGCCAAGAAATTCATAATTTGATTCGAGAATATTTTGAATTGATTGATGCTGAAGTTAAAATTTTTAACCCAAAACAAGTACAAGATGAATCTGCTGATATTGTTGTGGCAACTTCTTGGATTACTGCTTACGCTGCCTTGATGTTTACTGCCAGACTCAAGCTTTATTTTGTCCAGGATTATGAGCCATTATTCTTTTCATCAGGTAGTTATTGGCACTTAGCAAAAAATACCTATGATTTTGGCTTTTATCATCTAACATTAGGTCCTTGGTTGACTGATTTACTGCGAAAACAGCACCAAGTGGAAGCTGATTTTTACGACATTGTTCTAGATAAAAGTCTTTATTATCCTAGGGAACAAATTACCAACCCAACAATTAGTCAATTAAGTCAAAAAGATGGTTTGAAAATCTGTTTTTATGGTCGAAGTGTCACTCCTCGACGCTGTTTTGAGATCGTAGTAATGGCATTATATCTTTTAAGCCAAAAACAACAAAACATTACAATAATGAGTTTTGGCTGGGATGAGATTCCAGTATTACCATTTGAATGTATTAATCTTGGCAGTTTAGAGGTTGAAGATCTTGCTGAACTTTATTCGATTTCTGATATTTGCATTGCGCCATCTTCGACAAATTTAGCTTTAGTTGCTCATGAGGTGATGGCTTGCGGTTGTATTCTAATGGATTTAGACACCGAAAACACTGCACTTAATCTTACTCATTTGCTAAATAGTTATTTGGTTGAACCAAATCCTCAAGCAATGTGTGATGGTTTACTAGAGTTATTCCATAATCTTCAACTACGAAATGAACTCAAGCAAAATGCCCTTACTTATTCTCAGCAACTAAAAAGTTGGGAGCAGCAAATAAAAACCTTCGAGCAGCTTGTCAAATCCCGACTGAATATCCCCGATGTAGTTACCGTAGGCAATAGTAGAATATAAGCGATCGCTCCCAGCCCATAGCAGACTAGTCCTAAAATTAATTCTGGTCAGTTTGCTGAATTCAGATCCAAAAGCAATTTTGCAGGAATTCTGAATTGATCAATCTTCTCCTGGAAACTCCCAGCCGCCACCGCCAGGAGTTTCGATGACCAATATGTCTCCTGACTGCATAACAACGGTAGCATTACTGTCTAATATTTCAATAGTTTGATCTTGCCTCACAACATAATTTTTGCCCACTTGCCCCCCTTCCCCACCATGTAATCCAAAGGGAGGGATAACACGATGGTTTGACAGTATGCCTGCGATCATTGGGGTTAAAAAGCGCACTTGCCTAATGACTCCCTTCCCTCCAGAGTATTTTCCTTTGCCCTGGCTACCTTGCCGAATACTAAAACTTTCCAGTCTGACTGGATAACGAGATTCCAGCACTTCAGGATCGGTGAGCAAAGAATTCGTCATGTGAGTCTGTACCGCATCAGTACCATTGAATCCATCCCCTGCCCCTGAACCACCACAAATGGTTTCATAATATTGATAGCGATCGTTGCCAAAGGTAAAATTGTTCATCGTTCCCTGGGAGGCTGCCATAATGCCTAATGCGCCATACAAGGCATCGACGATGGTTTGAGAAGTTTCCACGTTCCCCGCCACCACCGCAGCAGGATAGGTTGGATTGAGCATACAGCCCTCAGGAATAATAATCTCGATGGGTTTTAAACATCCTGCATTGAGGGGAATAGCTTCCGCTACCAAAGTCCGAAAGACATATAATACAGCAGCTTGAGTGATGGCAGCAGGAGCATTAAAATTATTGGCTTGCTGGGCAGATGTGCCTGTAAAGTCAATTATTGCGCGATCGCGATCAATAGTTACTTGCACCTGGATTTCTGCTCCGTTATCCATGACATAATTGAATTTTCCAGCTTGCAAATTGGCGATCGCACTTTTTACCGCCAACTCAGCATAATCTTGAACATGCTGCATATAGGCTTGTACCGTTTCTAAGCCATACTGCTCCACCATGTTTAATAGTTCTGTAACTCCCCGATGATTAGCTGCAATTTGGGCTTTAAAATCAGCAAGGTTTTGGGGAATATTGCGGGCAGGATAGGGATGATTAGTTAGTATTTCCCTGACTTCCTCTTCTCTAAAGCTACCTTCCGCTACCAATAGGAAATTATCAAATAGGACTCCCTCTTCTTCTATGTTTCTACTGTGAGGAGGCATAGAACCTGGCGTAATACCACCGATGTCTGCCTGGTGTCCCCGTGAGGCGACGTAGAAAATGGGGTCAGTAGGGGCGGTTCGCGAACCGCCCCTACCAGGAAAAACAGGGGTGATTGCAGTTACGTCAGGGAGGTGTGTCCCGCCATTGTAGGGATTATTAGATAGGTAAACATCTCCTGGTTTAATTTCACCCTGCACATGATTAATTAAGCTGGTGACGCTGGCACTCATGGAGCCTAAATGAACGGGAATATGGGGCGCGTTAGCAACTAAAGCACCAGAAGCATCAAAGATGGCACAGGAAAAGTCTAATCTTTCTTTGATATTGACGGAGGCTGCGGTATTTTGCAGCACGATACCCATCTGTTCAGCAATGAACTGATAAAGGTTTTTAAATATTTCCAGGCGGACAGGATCTGCTTGGGATAGATTGTTCATAACTGACGTTACGCGCCCATTGAATTGTGAAGATTGGGGAAAGGGGAAAGGGGAAAGGG
>JBEANW010000383.1:0-2615 GCA_041165225.1 Cyanobacteriota bacterium
TCTGACCAAGCCGTCAAACTTAACCCTAGAAAAAAGACCAGACTTTAATCTGGGATTGCAAAAAGTGGCTACCGAACTAGAGGCATATAGAGAGAATCATTCAGAAACTCAATTCGATACCCTCATAGCTCAAATTACGTTAACTCGCTATCGCTACTCTCAAGCTTGGAAAAGTATCCCTCAAAGTAATATTGCCCATTTAGACGAGAAAGAATTAATTATTTTACTCGACCTGACAGAAAAAGAATGGAAAGTTACGAAAAAGACGATCTTGCGAACTGCCGAACGCATCCTTATTCAAGGAATCCCTTTGGGGCTGCCCTCGAATTTGTTGGAGCAAACGGTGATGGCACAACTGAACCCCGATATTCCTGATATCACCGAACCTATAGCCTACAATCTATTATTGGTGACTTTGCAGCCTAACTTAAAAGAAGATCGAGATGCGACTCGCAATATTGCCGCCAAAGCAGCCATGGCAATTAATTCTGTGGTGGTGGAAGTAGAACAGGGTGAGGTGATCGTTGAGCAGGGGGAGAAAATCTCGCAAACAGATTTTGTCTTGCTCGACGGTTTTAAATTAAGTCAACGGGGAGTCAACTGGAGAGGAATCCAGCTTTCAACAATCGTGGTCGGGGGAATCGTTAGTTTATTTTTAATGATTCAAAGAAGAATCTATTCTTCAATTCGTCATCGTGATTATTTACTGTTGTGTTTGTTGGGGATTAGCGCTCCTATATTGAGTATCTTGGAATTTCCCTATACCAGCTTGCCTGCGATTGGGCTATTGGTTAGCAGCTTCTATAGTCCCAGTTTAGCGATTTGCCAGGTGGTGTTAGTGACAGGACTGGTAATGTTTAGTAATCAGCATCTTGGCTCAGTACATCTTTTGGCAGGGCTGGTGGGGGGATTAATTACTGCTATTTTTGCTGGTCGATTGCGTTCCCGCGAAGCGATCTCTAAACTGAGTATTGCGGTGGGTTTATCCCAGATATTTGTGTACTTAATCGCCAATTTAATTCTCAGTGCCAGTGCCACTACTATTTGGTCAGCAATTCTACCCGACGCGACGATATGTGGTTTATTCGGAGTTGCTTGGATTGTAGTTGCCATTGGAATCTCGCCATATCTCGAACGCTTTTTTGACCTGATTACCCCGATTCGCTTGGCAGAACTGTCTAATCCCAACTTGCCTTTACTCAAGAGGTTGGCAACGGAAGCACCAGGAACTTTCCAACACACTATGTTTGTCGCCTCTTTGGCGGAGGCTGCCGCTAGAGCCTTAAACTGCAACGTGGAATTGGTCAGGGCAGGAACTTTGTATCATGACATTGGTAAAATGCACGATCCCTTGGGATTTATTGAGAATCAAATGGGGGAGCCAAATAAGCACGATGAGATCAACGATCCTTGGGTTAGTGCTGAGATCATCAAAAAGCACGTTAGTGAGGGATTAGTGATGGCACGCAAATACGGTTTACCCAAGGCCATTCGCGATTTTATTCCCCAGCATCAAGGCTCTTTACTCATTGTCTATTTTTACTATCAGGCAAAGCAACAGGCAGAAGCATTGGGAACTACGGTAGTGGAGTCCGATTTTCGTTATATTGGGCCTGTGCCTCAGTCTAGAGAGGCAGGGATTTTAATGTTGGCTGACGGTAGTGAGGCAGCCTTGCGATCGCTATCCGATGCTAGCCCCAAAAAAGCTCTGGCTACCTTACAAAAAATCTTTAAATCTCGCTGGCAAGATCATCAACTTGTGGATAGTGGACTAGCCTATGATGAGCTACCAGTGATTGCTGAAGTTTTTATTCGTGTTTGGGAACAGTTTAATCACAAACGGATTGTTTATCCTAAAGGAGCGTTGGATTTAGCCGCTAGAAATAATAAATTAACTTAAATTAGTATAGTTAGCAAAATTTTACTTGGAACTTAAAGGTTACTGTGAGTCAGCAAACATCATTACAGTCAGCTCAATTAAATCAGGCTCATGCCAGCTTGCAGCAAGCAATTTCTTGGTATTCTAGTTTTCGTCGTCATGGTAATTATGCTCCTAGCGATCGCCTTCAAGGAGCAGTTAAAACTGATTTGCAATCTCTGCAAAATGCCTTAGAAAGACTAGACCGTCAAGCAATCCGCATCAGTACCTTTGGTTTAGTTAGTTGTGGCAAATCCTCCTTAATTAACGCCCTCTTAGAAGAAGAAGTAGTAGCCACGGGACCCCTTCACGGCGTAACCCAATCTCTGACTATTTTGCGTTGGAATCCATCTCTAGAATCAGGTCTAGATGCTGAATTGATTGATACTCCTGGTTTAGATGAGGTGACAGGGGAAGCTAGGGCGGTCATGGCGCGGGAAATTGCCCAAAAATCCGACCTAATTTTATTTGTGGTGGCAGGGGATATTACCCGCACTGAGTATCAAGCCTTATGCGAATTAAGAAGTACCCAAAAACCATTGATTTTAGTGTTTAATAAAATCGATCTTTATCCTGACCAAGATCGCCAAAAGATTTATCGTCAGCTACAAAAGCTCAACGTCGCCCATAGTGGGACTAGCCTGGAAGACATTATTGCCCCCCACGAAATTGTGACGGTGGCAGCCAAACCCCAACC
>JBEANW010000384.1:0-4154 GCA_041165225.1 Cyanobacteriota bacterium
GCTTCGCGTCCTAAAGGATTAGCTGGCGCGTCACACGAAGTTAAGGCGCGTTTTCAATAAGAAAATTATTACAGTCGGATTTCTTGAGGAAAGCTTCCCACAAGAAATCGCATCGAGTTAGGAGTTTACTGGGATACATCCTACAAAAGAATTAATAGCTGATAGGGTTCAAGTACTAATTTCTGGACGGCGGAAATTGTTTTACCAGAGACAAGATCGGTAAATATTTTACGCATTCCTAGTAGTCTTAGTTGTTTAGCCATAATTTCCTGTTCGTGATCGCTAAAGTTGGCCAACACCAGTACATTTTGTTCCTGTTGTGAACGAAAATAACCAAAGATGCAGTCATTCCCTGTATTAATAATTTCGGTTTCTCCACGGCTAAAAGCTCGATTTTGCTGACGAATTTGAATTAATTTGAGCAAGCCGAGATAAATCTGTCCTGGAATAGTCGAGCTATCCTTCCTTTTTAGCGCCCGTTCGTCATTAAATGCCGAACGGTGAACCCAGCGACTATCTCCGTTTTTTTCTGGTGAATCAGTATAGGTATAGTTGTTTAAAGTGCCGATTTCATCTCCTAAATAGAGCAAAGGAATTCCACCGATGGTTAAAATAACTCCGTGTAACAACAGGACACGTTTGATCGCTAAATCAATCTCTGCGCGATGGTTTTCATCCGTTAACTTCTCTAGACCGCATAAGGATGCAGTAGTCCCCGCAATTCTCGCCTCCCCCGTTTCGGGCTTTTCCTGAAAGGGTAGACCTTTGGCGAAACTACCTGGAAATCGACCAGTAAAAAATTCGGTCAGAAACTTGCGATGATCATAAGGGTTAATTTGCAAGTCTCGCATATCATCGTCGGAAATTGCCCAGCCAATATCATCGTGGCAGCGAATATAGTTAACCCAAGCACAGTCTTGAGCGATCGCAAATCGCTTGGACATTCCATGACTCAGGAGACGAACATTTCGCACCGCCAAGGCATCCCATAACAGCGCCATTAACTGGGGGTTATAGGATAAAGGACATTCTTCTTGACTGATATAGCGGGTAACTTCGTCGGGATGAACGATCGCTTCTGACTTAAATGCCATCGCAGGAGCAGCAATTTTGACGATGGTATTAAATGCTTGAATGAGTAAATGGGCTTCGGGCAAATTTTCACAACTAGTGCCTAATTTCTTCCAGAGAAAAGCTACGGCATCCAAACGTAAGACTTCTACGCCGATATTTGCCAAAAATAGCATTTCCTCCGCCATCCCGCTAAACACCACAGGATTTTCATAGTTCAAATCCCACTGATAGTTACAAAAGGTAGTCCAAACCCACTTACGAATCTTATTTTTATAGGTAAAGCACCCTGGACGTTCGTCAGGAAATACTGAATTAACGGTTTTTTCAAAAGCATTGGGCTGTTCTCGATTGGGATACATCCGATAATACTCTTGGTACTCTTCATGACCTGCCAAGGCACGTTTTGCCCATTCATGTTCGTCGGAAGTATGGTTAAACACAAAGTCCACCACTATGCTTATCCCGTGCTGTCTTAATTCTGTCGCTAACTGGGATAATTCTTCCATCGTCCCGAGAGCTGGGTTAATCTCTTGATAGCTGCTCACGGCATAGCCACCATCATTATCCCCTTCTGGACATTTAAACAGAGGCATCAAATGGAGATAGGTAATACCCAACTCCGTTAAATAAGGAATGCGATCGCGAATTCCTTGGAGATTGCCCGCAAACAAGTCAACATAGCACATCACCCCCACCAGCCGATTTGATTGATACCATTGAGGATCTGCTTGACGCATCACATCTAAAGCCTTGAGGTCGTCAGATCTCGCTAACCACATCGAAGTAGCCGAAGCCAAAATATTTTCTAAATGGTAAAAGAAATCATACTGATTGCCGTAAAGTTGATACAGCAGCTGAAATAAACGGGGAAAATGAGTATTAACACGCTCTAGATAACCCTGCCATTCGACTTTACTGACCTGATCGCAAAAACGCTTTTCTAGTCTAGGTAACAAACGCGACAACGAAGTAGCACTCCGCTTTTCCCAAGAATCAACTTGACCCATAGATATGATAACAATCCTATTTATTACTCAAATACCTATATTGTCAGCTTTTTAGCTTGAAGTGTAATTACTTGTTCAAATATTTATAGATAATCCAGGTCTAATTCTAGCAATAAGTCGCAATTTCAACACTCATAGACAGATGATTAGACTGCTTAATTTGATTAACTATATTCAATTCATTGACCACCAGACGATCCCATTGAGCAATTCCTGGGCGACTTAGAATCTTGGAGCAGTTCATGTTGTCTGCTGAACCTACTAAAATAAGAGCAACATGTTGCTCTGTCAAAAACCTTAAGAGTTGATCAGTTGTCTCCCAAGGATGAAGATAACTCTGGTCAATAACAATCATCTTTAACCCCGCATTGGCGATGATTTCTGGCAAAGTTAAGTCTGATTTTAATTTGTGACTACCTAACTTAGAGCTTAATTCCTCTTGCAAAGTATTCAGAAATTCTGCTGCACTCTCCTCGGTGAAAGCATTATAGTAAATTACTGGAGTCTTGAAGAGATGATCGTTAACTTCCAGAAAATCTTGTATAAAATTAAAACTGCTTAAATCAGCATCATCTAAGATGATTCCGTGTTCCTGATTTACTAACTTAGTCTCTAACCAATTACCAACTTTTTCAGATACTCTTCTCATATATATCAACGTGTCCTAAGATACTCTTACTATAATTTGATTAATAACTAAACTGACGCTATTAGTCGTTATAATAATATCTTAATAAATTTCAAGATCATCATTTTAGCTACTTAATTCTCGATTCTTCTATTAAAAATCATCGATATCAATCATTACATCAGCCATTTTACTCATAGTTGTCATCTTCATTAAAAATTTACATATACTTCTAAAATAAGATACTTTATAACTATTTATAACTGTACTGAGCTGCTTCAGATATGGTGGTTGAAATTAATGCGTCAAAGTTACCAAAACGTTAAATTAAATCTAACGATTAATCATCAAGATCTTGAGCAACCAAAGGGTGAATGTACATTTTGTTACTATGACCAGGAAATTAGGTTTCAGTTTAAGCTAAATCATCATCAGCTATTTGTACTAAATACACACCAAAGCTAAATTTGATGTAAATTTTCGGGTAATTGATCAAATATGAATGTTGAAGCAGCATTAATACTGCTAGATCGGGAAGTTTATCGCCATACCAACAAGCATCTCACTGATTTACAGCAGGCTGTAATTACTAGTGTTTTACTAGGTCGTAAATATCTAGAAATTGCTGATGATTATGGCTGCACGGAAGGACATGCCAAGGATACAGGCTCTCTGTTATGGCAATTACTATCTCAGGGTTGGGGGGAAAAAGTTACTAAAAGCAATTTGCGGAGTTTAGTTAAAAGAAGGTTAAGCTCTTGCGAGAGCGAACCAACTGGGGAGCAGATTATTGATCTGGAGGAACATGACCCTAGTTTTGTTGGTCGCCAGCAAGCGATCGCCAATTTGCAAACTCTAGTGGCTCAAGGGAATAAAATCATTGTGCTGCAAGGGGAAGGGGGAATCGGCAAAACCACTCTGGCACAACAGTTTCTGGCAATGCCAGGTTTTGCTCTCAGCCTAGAAGTCCTGATGGCAAAGGAAACAACGAATATTCTAGCGGTGGCTTCGGTGGTAGAGGAATGGCTTCAGCGGGATTTACATGAAGCTTCGGGAAAAGAATTTGGTGTTACCCTAGCTCGCTTTAAAAGGTGTTTGGAACAACGTCCCATCGGGATTTTAATTGATAATCTGGAACCAGCTTTAGATAAAGATGGGAGATTTATTGCTAATCATCGGGACTATCTTGAACTACTCAGGATCTTAGGAGATGCCAAGGTACAGTCTACGACGATTATTACCAGTCGCGATCGCCTTTGTGAGGCAGACTTGGATTTAGAACATTACCGTCTTTCTGGTTTAGATTTAGCAGCTTGGCAAAAGTATTTCACGACATATCGGATTGATTGTGGCGAGGTACTAACTCAAATTCAACAAACCTATGGAGGCAATGCCAAGGCAATGGGAATGCTCTGTGGCATTGTTCAGGAAGATTATGCTGGTGA
>JBEANW010000385.1:0-6913 GCA_041165225.1 Cyanobacteriota bacterium
TTCCAGGCAAGAATCAACACGTAGTCTGGCTGATCTTCTAAGAGCTTGGTAGGAGGAAAGATGGGTAAATGATTCACACTCATATAGCGTCCATGCTTAAAAGTGTTTAAGTCTACTATGTAATCCAGCAAAGTTTTATCAATACCCAGGTAACTAAGCATGGTGGTGGCTTTAGCCGCAGCACCATATCCCACAACTGTTTTACCTTGCTGTTTCAAATCCCAAAGAATCTCCAACAGAGAACCCTTGAAATCTGCCACTTTGCCCGCAAAATCTTCGTAATAAGTCATTTGATCTACCTGGGCCGACTTTTCTGCTGCGAGCAAAGACTTGACTGAATCTTGCACTGCCTCTTTTGGTTCGACATATAAACGCAAAGAACCACCGTGGATTTTAGTTTGTTCAATATGGTTTAAATATAAATTGTGCCTTCTAAACAACTTATCTAAGGCGGTCACAGAGTAGTAACAAAGGTGTTGATGATAAATTGTGTCAAACTCGCAATGTTCTACCAAATCTAAAAGATAAGGAGCTTCAATTACCGCCACGCCTGTATCTTTTAACAGCAGAGAAATACCAGTGACAAAGCCATTTAAGTCTGGTACGTGAGCCAAAACATTATTGGCTAAAAACACGTCTGCTTGCTTGCCTTCATCCTTTAGTTTCTGGGCTAATTCTTTGCCAAAGAAAGTACAGATGGAATTTACTCCTTTCTCCAAGGCCGCATTTACAGGGCCAGAAGCTGGATCAATACCTAGTACAGGGATATCTTCGTCCACAAAGTTTTTCAGCATGTAGCCATCGTTGCTGGCAGCTTCAATCACTAAGCTATTGCGGTCTAAATTTCTGGTTTTAATTAAATTCTTGGCGCTATCACCAAAGTGCTTGAGCAAGGATACAGAGACAGAAGAAAAATAAGGATAGTCCTGACAGAAGAGAACTTCAGGGGGAACTATTTCGGTAATTTGCACCAGACTGCATTCAGGACAAAAAACCAAGTCGAGAGGAGCAGTGTATTCTGGGGCATCGAACTGCTCTTTAGTTAAAAGATTATCGGCAAGGGGAGTATAGCCAAAAGAAATAATTGATTTGAGGTCTTTGTTACCACAGGAAAGACAACTCGGCTGATGATTATTCATAGTATAAGATTACAGATTACTTAAGGTGACTCGGCTTAATAGTCGATGATAGAAATTAGGACAATCAACAGTGATTGTCCTAAACATTGCTTACCTAATTTTTTGATTGACTTGATTTTATTTAGTGATCAAATTCAGTTAACCACTATGAAAGCTATTCAATAGTTGCCAACTGTTCCTTACGCCAGCGCAATTCTCCGTCTAGTAATTCATTACTAATCAGGTATTTAATATGAGCTATTCTTTGGTATTTAGTCCCTTCAAACTCATCCAGAGTCAGACCGACCTTTTGATACACCTCATATAGTTCGGCTGCGCCCTTGCGGGTATTCCATTGGGGCTGAAAACTAGGTAAAACTCTAGCAATCTTACTACAGTCCACGCGATAACAACGGGTATCAGGCCCAGCATCAGGGGCGTATTCAATGCGACAGTTAGGCACGGTTTCCTTAACAATGTCAGCTATTTCGCGAATTTGATAGTTATCTTCATTGCGACCGACATTAAAAGCTTCGTTATGAATTAATTCTCTAGGAGCTTCTAAAACAGCAATAAAGGCTCTAGAAATGTCTTCAATATGAACAATTGGTCGCCAAGGAGTACCGTCACTCTTGATATAGACTAAACCCTTGGTAAATGCCCAGGCAACTAAGTTGTTTAGAACCAAATCAAAGCGTAATCTTGGTGATACGCCATAAGCAGTGGCATTCCGTAGAAAGGTAGGGCTAAAGTTATCATCCGCTAGCTGACTAACTTCTTGTTCTACTTTAACTTTGGAAACTCCATAGGGAGTTACAGGATTAAAAGCAGACTCTTCATTCAGCCAATCTTCACCCCCTGCGCCATAGTTACTACAGGAAGACGAGAAGATAAAACGACTAGCTCCAGCTTGTTTTGCTAGTTTTGCTAGTTTAACTGAAGCTTTGTGGTTAATTTCCTCAGTCAATTGAGGATTAAGATTACCCAAAGGATCGTTAGACAGTCCAGCTAAGTGAAGAACCGCCTCAAATCCCTCTAAATCTTCTAACTCGACATCGCGAATATCTTTAATTAATTCAGGAATTTCGACTATGCCTTCGCCGAAAGTACTTCTGGCATATAAATCTGTGTCTAAACCGACAACATCATACCCTTTCTCGATCAGCATTGGAACCAAGATTGTCCCGATGTAACCCTTGTGACCAGTTAGTAGTATTCTCATTTTTTTCGTTCTCCCATGTTTTCCAAGGTGCGTTCCCACTAGCCCACAAAGTTTCTAGAAGGGTTTTGTCCCGTAATGTATCCATACATTGCCAGAAACCATCGTGCTTATATGCCATAAGCTGCCCGTCGCTAGCTAATTTTTCTAATGGGCCTTTTTCCCACTGGGTGTCATCACCATCGATGTAGTCAAAAATCTCAGGCTCTAGCACAAAGAAAGCACCATTGATCCAGCCTTCTTTAGTTTGATTTTTTTCGGAAAATTCAGAGATTTGATCTCCCCGTAAATCCAAGTGACCAAAACGTGCAGGTGGTCGTACTGCGGTCAGGGTTGCCAATTTGCCATGGGAACGGTGGAAAGCCAATAAATCATGGAGATTTACATCAGATACCCCGTCACCCCAAGTAAGCATGAAAGTTTCTCGACCAATATAGGGGGCGAGGCGCTTAATTCTACCTCCAGTATTGGTGGTTAATCCTGTGTCAATTAAATCTACGTTCCAATCTAATTGATAGCCACCATGAGCGGTAATTTTGCCACTGCCCAACTCTACGCTTAAGTTGCTGTTGAGAGCGCAATAATCTACCATATATTTTTTGATAGCTGTTCCCTTGTATCCCAAGGCAACGGTAAAATCTTTGAAGCCGTATTGATAGTAGTGCATCATAATGTGCCACAAAATTGGTTGTCCACCAATTTCTACCATCGGCTTGGGCTTGTTTTCTGTTTCTTCGGAGATTCTAGTTCCTAACCCACCAGCAAGAAAGGCTACTTTCATAATTATTGACGCTCCTCTTTTTGAGCTTATTAAGCTTAGATTAAATTCAAAGATTTTGTTGGTTAACCTAAGTAATTTCACTGACTTTTAAAGATTAACTTTAATCTTGATAATTGTAAATATACTTAAGCTATTTAAATCAAAAGGTTTGACAAGTTTTAAATCGCAAGCGCGCACCCAACCACTGAACCTAATTTAAAAGGATAGGGATGTCAAACACATATCAATATAGCGTTTTTTTCACTAATTAATTTAGGCATTGTGAAATAGATACTAAATCGACACTAAATCTATATATGAACTTCACAATTTATAAATGCAGATTTGAGACTTAAAAATCAGTAAATGCTATTAATTATCAATTATCAAGCTTAAAAAACTGACAGGGGATTTAGCCACGCAACTAACTCGTGTCTCAAATTCTGTAAATTACGAGATAATCCTTGATTGAACCATTGTCCAATGGCATCAATTGGAGTGAAGAAATCTCCTGTTTGCCATTGTATATTTTGAGATAAAGGAGTTAAGTGAGTTCCCGTCAAAGTACGCAGCGTGATCATGTCGGGAAAGCGATTTTTTAAAACACTGTTTAAGTTAACTGTTTGATCTAATTCATCTTGAGTAAACTTGAGCAATAAATTACGGCGTACATTGTAATGTTTAGCAATTAACTTTTCGGTTTCTAGGGGGGAAGGGGCAAATTCAACATTCAGCATCGGGGTAACATTCAACTGTTCCATCAAGGGAATGGCTCGACTAGCAGGATAATTATTAAACGAAATGAGAATATTTCCTGCTCTTTCGACATCATAGAGACTGCCAATTAACAGATGCAACTTACAGCCCATACTATGTCCGATGCCGTATATGGGTATATAGCCAGTTTTTAACTGGTTAGTTCTTTGCAGTCTGTCGATTACAGTTTCAAAACGATTGAGGACTTCACGAGCGATCGCAAAATGATCGAAGGTATTGAGAAAAGGTGTGGCAATAATCCCAAAGCCAGCCTGACTCAATTGCTCTAAAATCGAGCGATAGGATACTTGAGGTGCTGTAGCCACAAACGCGCCACCCAAAAAATGAACAATGCCTTTGACTTCCTGACGAGGGAGATAGACCCAGTTACCAGATATTTCTTGCCATTTCATATATATTGCTCAGTGTGGGTAGCATTACTCTAGCTATTTTATGATTTAAAACACAATAACATTAATATTTTTGTTAATTTTTAAAATCTTAAATCTCTGCAACATTCAGTCAAGATAAATATTAAGATTTATTGCATCAAAATAGTGCTATATAGATTTAAAAAAACACCAAAAGCCTATTGGGGTAATGCTTGTCCTCTTAATTTCGAGTATCCAATCTGACAACATTAGTTGATTAGATCTACTTACCTGTTTCTGAGACAATAAGAAGCAAGATTTAAAACTATAGTGCTATTTTTCTGTCCGCACATCTACATCAATCGCATCAATATTTATTAAGGAGAGAAGACCCATGAAATTAGCTTACTGGATGTATGCTGGCCCTGCCCACATTGGCACGCTACGGATTGCCAGCTCGTTCAAAAACGTTCATGCGATCATGCACGCACCCCTAGGAGATGATTATTTCAACGTCATGCGATCGATGTTGGAACGGGAGCGGAATTTTACTCCAGTCACCGCTAGTATTGTCGATCGCAATGTTTTAGCCAGAGGTTCTCAGGAGAAAGTTGTCGATAACATCACTCGTAAAGACAAGGAAGAAAGCCCAGATTTAATCGTTCTTACCCCCACCTGTACCTCTAGTATCTTGCAAGAAGACCTGCAAAACTTCGTCAGCCGTGCAGCGATGGATACCAAGGGAGATGTGCTGCTAGCGGATGTTAATCACTATCGCTATAACGAACTTCAGGCAGCCGATCGCACTTTACATCAAATAGTTAAATTTTATTTAGAAAAGGCACGGAAACAAGATCAACTACCTACCGCTAAAACTGAAAAACCGTCCGTCAACATTATCGGCACTTCCACTTTGGGTTTCCATAACCAACATGACTGCACTGAATTAAAACGTCTGATGGCAGATTTGGGTATTGAAGTTAACGAGGTCATTCCTGATGGCGCTTCGGTACAGAACCTCAGAAACCTTCCCCGTGCCTGGTTTAATCTAGTTCCCTATCGCGAATTAGGCATGATGACGGCGGAATACTTAGAATCTGAGTTTGCGATGCCCTATGTCGATATTACCCCGATGGGAGTAGTAGAAACAGCCCGTTGTCTCCGCAAAATACAGCAGGTAATTAATCATCAGGGTGCAGAGGTGGACTACGAAGACTACATTAATAATCAAACCCTATACGTTTCCCAGGCTGCTTGGTTTTCCCGTTCAATTGACTGCCAAAACCTCACAGGGAAAAAAGCTGTTGTCTTTGGTGACAATACCCACGCCGCAGCCATGACCAAAATTCTGGCGAAAGAAATGGGTATTCATGTGGTTCTAGCAGGTACTTACTGTAAATATGACTCTGACTGGTTTAAAGAACAGGTTAGTGAATATTGCGATCAAGTTTTGATTAGTGATGATAATGCCGAAATCGGTGATGCGATCGCTCGTCTTGAACCTTCAGCTATTTTCGGCACCCAGATGGAACGTCATGTGGGTAAACGACTAGACATCCCTTGTGGTGTCATTGCAGCCCCAATTCATATTCAGAATTTCCCCATCGGTTATAAGCCTTTCATGGGTTATGAAGGAACAAACCAGATCGCCGATTTAGTTTACAATTCCTTTACTCTGGGCATGGAAGACCACCTATTAGAAATATTTGGAGGACACGATACCAAAGAGGTGATTACCAAGGGCATTTCTGCCGATTCAGATCTCAACTGGGATAAGGAAGCCAAGCTAGAACTCGGTAAAATTCCTGGCTTTGTTCGGGGCAAGGTTAAGCGCAATACCGAAAAATTTGCCCGCGATCGCAATATGTCCGAAATTACCCTGGAGGTAATGTACGCCGCCAAAGAATCCGTCGGCGCATAACCCGTCGTTGGCTCTTAGGAGCAAAAGTTGAGTTAAGCAACTGACCTGATCTGATCGCAACTTAACGAAAAATTAGGAGCTTATTGAGTTAGTTCCGTGGCTGCGGTCAGATCCATTTCATTTCCCCCATAACTTCAAATTAGTCTTTAGTTCCTGGTCTTTAGTTCTTAGTTTTTAACCTTTCAAGTACTAAGCAAAAGCGTGAAATTTAGACATGGCAAGCGCCAAGAAATTAATTTCCTGGCTTATAGGTAAAGTCCATTAAATGGACTGAAAATGGCTGTAAGAAAGATCAAGATCTCAGTTCTTACGAAGTTTACGACGCGAAGGAGGCGAAGCTGACGCGCAGCTAACCCTTTAAGGCTAGTACTTTAGTGAGTCCTTTAGGACATAAGCCTTTATACCATCTTCAGGCTTTACTTATTACTCATTACTATTAGTAAACCTGTTCTCTAAAAGTTTGAACCTCCAATACTAATTTGTTGGCAGATTATAGCCACAAGACCTTACTCCAGAGGGAATTTTCTGTCGGGCAAACATTTTTTTTAGTCTAAAATTGCATATTAATTTAGCTCGCTACATACATTAGATTAACGAGGCTCACCACAACGAGTCCGAACAACAACTAAACAATAATTACGAAAGGTAAAACAAATGATTATTTCCGATCTACAACACATCGAGTCCGCTACTGAAACTGAAGTCAAAGGTGGTTACGGTTATGGATACCAATACCACTACCAACGCCCTTACAACGTGGCTGAAGCC
>JBEANW010000386.1:0-5013 GCA_041165225.1 Cyanobacteriota bacterium
AAAAACTCATTCATTGCTGCCAACTTCAGGTGTTTATCTCGCCAGGTTTCTAACGCGGCCACTTTTTCTACTAATTCAAGATTTACAGTAGTTGCTGCTGACTGATGTTGTTTGATTTCGGTAATATCTTGAGCAATTCCCAAGATTTGGGTTGGTCTACCTAAATCATCTTGTTCAAAAACCGTATCTTTGCTGGCTAGCCAATGCCAATCTCCTTGCTGATCCTGCATCCGATATTCAATGGTTAAGTATTCCCCTGGACTTAGCTTCAGACATTCTTGTTGGTGTTCGGCGATCGCCTTAGCATCTTTTGGATGCAGTAGCTTACTAAATAACTGTTTGTTCATGGACTCTATTTCTGAGTCAGAGTAGCCCAACTTTTCGGCGATCGAAGAATTAGAATAAATATTACACTTCTTTTCTAAGTCATATATATAAATAATATTAGGAGTTAATTTAATTATTCTTTCTATTAAACTAATATTTTTTTGGCTTTTTTCTAGCACAGCAGTTCCAGGAAGATTTTTAGGTTCTAAATCATCTTCCAGATTATTATTTGGCTGAGTCAAAAATATTTGTTTAAATTCTTTTCTTTTAATCAAAAAAGTACTTAAAAGAATGCCACTAAGGGCTATAAAAACAACTGGTTTTACATTTAAACTATCATTGTCAATTAGATCTGCTTGAATAAAATTCAAACCTAAAAATACATTTGTAGCTATGATATTGACAATAGTTAAACTCATAAATACTAAAACAGCAGAAAAATAAGATCCCTCAAAACTAGCAGTACATTAATTTATTGTCGATATAGCTGGAAAAGTAGGTAATTGATAATCAAAGCTGGGAGTTAGTAAAATCAGTAACTAATTAAAAATATTAAATTATTCTAAATTAACTTGAGCGCCCAGGGAATTTGGATTCGTTAAGTCTGAGAAATGCTCTTAATCAAATTTTGATTAAGGATCGTGGCTTAATAGTTATCATTTTTGACAAAAATACGTATGATAGGAGGGAAATCAATAGTTGGTAAGGTTTTATGCCCTCAGAAAACATTGAAATTTGTCCTGTATGTCAAGTGCAAATCAAAGCAGATCGCGAGGTAATCTTTAGCTCAGGGAAACCAGGCGATCGCACGAGGCTTTGGGCAAGAGTCTGTCAATATGTGGCAGGAAGACAGGAAGGCTGCATTAATCAGGATGTGGATAAAATTTCGGCAATTAAGCCTACAGATGGTTATCAGCCCGTTACTTTTAGACAGGAATAATTTCCCCTTTCCCCCTTATGCGAAGCGGTACCCTTTAGGGTTCCCTTTTGCCAACCTTCACAAATCAATGAGTGCGTAACATCAGTCAAGCATCAGCTTAGGAATAGCTTGTAAGAGGGATTGGTGCTTTCATCCCAATGACGATAACCGATGGAGTTCAGGAATTTTTGCCATTCCGCCATTTCATCGGGCGGAACTTGCATCCCAACAGCAATGCGTCCGTAATCTGCACCATTATTGCGATAGTGGAAGAGACTAATATTCCAGTTAGGACTCATACAGCTTAAAAACTTAATCAATGCCCCTGGACGTTCGGGAAATTCAAAGCGATAGAGCAGTTCGTTTTGGGATAAGGGCGATCGCCCTCCCACCATATGACGCAGGTGCATTTTGGCTAGTTCATCATCGGTAAGATCAATGGTTTCAAATCCTTGGGTGACAAAAGTCTCCACTATGGCAGTGGCATCAGCACGATCTTGAATTTGAATCCCGACAAAAATATAGGCTTTCTCTTCGTTAGAAATACGATAGTTAAACTCGGTTAGGTTACGTTTGCCGATACATTCACAAAATTTGCGGAAGCTGCCCCTGGCTTCAGGAATAGTGACGGCAAAAATTGCCTCCCGACGCTCTCCAAATTCTGCCCTTTCCGAGACAAACCGCAGACGATCAAAGTTCATATTTGCTCCACAGGCGATCGCTACGAGGGTTTCTCCTGTGATACTTTCCCGCTCTACATAGGCTTTAGCTCCTGCGATCGCTAATGCTCCAGCAGGTTCTAAGATTGACCGAGTATCCTGAAACACATCTTTAATGGCAGCACAGGTATCATCTGTATCAACCAAAATAATCTCGTCTACATAGTCTTGGCACAAGCGAAAGGTTTCTTCCCCTACTTCCCGTACCGCCACACCATCGGCAAATAAACCCACCCTGGGGAGACAGACACGATATCCTGCCTTCAGGGATTGATACATAGCATCCGCATCTACAGGCTCAACCCCAATAATCTTAATTTCGGGGCGCAATCGTTTAATATATGCCGAAATTCCGCCAATTAGACCACCTCCGCCAATTGCCACAAAGATAGCGTGGATTGGCTGTTGATATTGCCGTAGGATCTCCATGCCAATGGTTCCTTGTCCAGCAATTACGTCAGGATCATCAAAAGGATGAATGAAGGTCAAACCCTGCTCTTGACATAGTTGTTTAGCATGGGCGCAAGCATCATCATAGGTATCTCCTTGTAAAATCACCTCCCCTCCAAGGGCTTTGACCGCATCCACCTTTACTTGGGGCGTAGTTATCGGCATAACGATAATTGCCGTAGTTCCTAGATGTTTAGCAGCTAAAGCCACCCCCTGGGCATGATTTCCAGCGGAGGCGGCAATTACCCCCTGCTGGAGGACATCTGGAGGCAGTTTTGACATCTTGTTATAAGCACCTCGGAGTTTAAACGAAAATACCGACTGCATATCTTCTCGCTTCAACAGCAGCTTATTATTGAGCCTAGCTGACAAATTAGGGGCATATTCCAAAGGCGATTCTTGAGCAACATCATAAACGCGGGCATTCAGAATCCTCTCCAAATAGTCGGATTTCATGGGCGAAGTTAATGTATTAGTTTAATAAGCGCGTAAAGGGGCTTCGCCCCAGCTAATAACTAAGAGGTAAAAGCTTTTAAAAGTTAATTCACATCGATAATTTGCTTGCTGCTTGCTCAATTGCTTGAAACTGATCGACTAAGGGCAAAACCTTTTGTTCTTCTTCCCCCACATAGCTATAGATATTAGCAAAGTTGCGTTCGATTTCTTCGTAGATAATATCTAACTTAGAAGTTAGCTTGGCGGATAGTTCCCTTTCAAAACGAACTTTTTCGTTGTCTAATTTCGCTTCAAACTGCTTGATAATCTTACGCTTTTTCCAGACTAAAGTTCCCCCAGCAAAGAGCAAACCCACCCCAGCAAAAGCAGTGCCGATAATATCTAATAATACAACTTCCGTGAGAGCGGCGATCGCTGTCCCCGCAACGGTGGCTGCACTGCCCCCCAAGAATCCAGGGGCAACGCTAGCATTAACTGATTCAATGGAATGGAGGAAAGTTTTATCATCTAGTAAAGTTGCAACTTTTTGCTGTACATCTTCAACTATTTCTTGACGACTCTCCAGAGTATTAACAGTGATTACATTGGTAGTTATTTGATTGACTTTGATATCTTGTAAATCATCTACAAGGCTTTGGAGCAAATCTTTAATTCCCCCCACGAAGTGTTTGATTCCATCCTGGGATATTTCTCCCAAGGAGTTTTTTAAGTCATGCTCACAATTTTCCTTAAGTTCATCCATCCAGACTGGAGCAGATTTTTTAGTCCGAAATAGAACGGCGAAAGAACCCTTGACGAGAGTAAATAGAGATAGCTGTTCGCGAAAATCTGCTTTAACTCTGGCAGTAATGATATCGTACTTATTGAGCAGTCGATTAATCAGGGATTCTAGCTCAAAACCCGACTGCCTCTTGTTTTGCAATAACTTAGTTTTGATCTTGCTGACAACTGCCTGATCTTTAATTAGCTGCTGCTGCACCATTACTAAGTCTTTCCTTAGTAAGTCGATAATCTGCTCACTAGTTTTCCTGACTCCCTGAAGCTTTAATCTTTTAGTGCTGCCTTCTTTAAGAGTTTGCTGGATATAATTTCTCACCTCTTTAAAACCACTCAGATCTTGTTCACCGTTTACTTCCCGTTCAACGGAGGTGGCAAACACCACTGGAGACTGAATACCTTTTTGTAAGGCTAATTCTGTGAGTTTTTCCTTGTTTTTGGCTAATTCTTCAGGTTTGGCTAAATCTGCTTGTTGCAGCACAAATACCACCTTTTTACGCCACTCATTATTCACATAGTCTAATAATTCCCAAGCGCTACGAGTATAGGGATTTTTGGCAAAGAAGACAAAGAAAATTAAATCGCTATTCGGGATAAAATCTTTGGTGATTTCCTGATGATTTTCGACGATGGTATTCGTCCCAGGAGTATCTACTACTGATAGAGTTTTGAGAATCTCGTTGGGCAAACCAATTTTACGCAAATATTGATTTACAGGTTGCTCAAACTGCTCTTGACTATAAATCAGTTGTTGAATTACATCGGTGCAAGGATCTGCTGCGGTTTTACAGATGTCTGCCTGCAATAAAGCATTCACGAAGCTACTTTTACCCGCCTTAACTTCTCCTACCACCACAAATAGAAATGGCTCGTTGATATTGCCTCGTAAATTACGAATCGTTACCTGCAACTGTTGGTTATTAATCTCGGTGGCAAATACTTGTAGTCGTTTTAATAAGCTGTCCAAACTCTCTTGATACTGAACTAACGCTGGATCAACAATAGGATTATTCATGGTGGGAAAAGAATATAATAAGCACTTATTAAGACAAATATAGTTAGAGGAGAAAATAGACTCTCCTCATAATTTAGATTATGCACCAACTACTTGGGCTCGTTTATAGGCTTCGTCTAACACTTCCGATAGGGTGGGATGAGTGTGGATATTGAAAGAAAGATTTTGCACCGATTCTCGATTGGCGATCGCATTAGCCGCTTCTTGAATTAGATCGGAAGCGTGAATCCCAATGATATGTACTCCTAATAATTCTCCTGTATCCTGACGATAGATAATTTTAGCAACACCTTCGGTTTCTCCTTCCGCTAGGGCTTTGGAATTGCCCTTATAAAAAGATTTCACTGTGG
>JBEANW010000387.1:0-6192 GCA_041165225.1 Cyanobacteriota bacterium
GTAGGTATCAGCAGAAAATAGCTGTTCAAAGTACAAACCAACAGGAAAACTGATTTTTATGGGTTTTCTATCTTTGGTAGTCATAAGAAATCTCCAATACTCGTTTATGTTGTGAGATTAAGCTAATAACTTGAAGAAATTGTGAGATCCTCACCCATAAGGAAAAACTAATTAATCACTGACCTGATCCCATACTCTTTGGTTGGGATGTCTAAAGTGAACCAAAGTGTATCTCCCGAATACGAGAAACGCTATAAATTCCGTAACATCACAAATCAATGAGCGCGTAACGTCAGTTAATCAGATATACCAAGACAAATAGCACTAACCAAATCACATCCACAAAGTGCCAGTAGATCTCCGCCGCTTCTACCCCAAAGTGACTCCCACTAGAGTAATGTCCTTCTTGGCGCGATCGCCATAATACACAAAGAATTAGTAATACCCCTGTCATTACATGCAAGCCATGAAACCCAGTCAGCACATAAAAGCAACTAGCCAACAGATTAGTGGTTAAACTAAACTCGGCATGGGAATACTCATAGACTTGTCCCGCGAGGAAGACAGCACCCATTGCTGCGGTAATTCCAAACCACTTTTGCAAGCCTCGAATATTATCTTGTTTTAAAGCTTTCTGCCCTTCATGCATGACAAAACTACTCGTCACCAGAATAGCAGTATTAATTATGGGAATCAGTAATTCAAATTCTGGCATTCCTTCAGGAGGCCAAACGGGCATAATGGCGCGATAGATTAACAGCGCTGCGAAAAAGCCGATAAAGGTCATACTATCGGAAATTAGGAAGATATATAGACCAATCATCCGAAAATCGGGATGTTCATGATGCTCGACCTGTCCGACAGCTTCCTGTTCAGAGGCGATCGCTATTTGGGATTTATTATCTACGGTTGAACCTTGCATATATCAATCTTTAGTTAAGGGTTAGAAGTTTGTGGCTTATGGCTTACAGCTTAGAGTGAGGCATCGCGGTCTTGTTGGTTTCCAGCAAAAAGCGAATGCCGAACCCGAAGGGCTTACAGCTTGGACGAAGCCCATTTATCCTTCGGCGGTGACTTCTGCTAGCATATCCTCAACATCGTCATTACCATCGATAGTTTCTGTATCAATACCATAATCGTAAGGGCCCGCCCAGAGAACAGGTGCTTCTTCAAAGTTTTCAATGATCGGTGGGGATGCGGTTTGCCATTCTAGGGTTAAAGCACGCCAAGGATTACGCCCAGCTTTTTCACCTTTAGACAAACTCCACAGGATATTGAAGATGAAGGGGAAAGTTGATAATGCCAGGATATAGGAACCAATGGTACAGACTATGTTGAGGGTCTGAAACTGGGGATCATACAGGGCAATGCGACGGTTCATTCCCTGCAACCCTAACTGGTGCATCGGCAGGAAAGTAATATTGAAACCAATAAAAGTCATGGCAAAGTGAATTCGACCTAGAGTTTCATTCACCATCCGTCCAGTCATTTTAGGAAACCAGTGATATACCGCTGCAAATAAGCCAAATACCGAACCCCCAAAGAGGACATAGTGGAAGTGCGCCACAATGAAGTAGGTATCGTGGACGTGGATATCAAACGGCACCGAAGCCAACATTACGCCACTCAAACCACCAATCAAAAAGGACGACAAGAAGCCCACCGCAAAGATAAAGGCGCTATTGAGACTAAGTTTCCCCCCCCAAATAGTTGCACACCAGCTAAATACTTTAATTCCTGTGGGTACAGCAATAATCATCGTGGTTGCCATAAAGAACATCCGCAACCAACCAGGTGTGCCACTAGAGAACATGTGGTGCGCCCAGACAATTAAACCTAAGAAACTAATCGCTAAACTAGAATAGGCGATCGCTCGATAGCCAAAAATGGGTTTACGAGCATGAACGGGTAAAATCTCGGAAATTGCCCCAAAAAACGGCAAAATCATAATATAGACCGCAGGGTGGGAATAGAACCAGAACATATGCTGGTAAACAATCGGATCTCCACCCCCCGCAGGATTGAAAAATGCTGTCCCTGCCAGGAGGTCAAAAGAAAGCAAGATTAAGGCTGCCCCCAAGACGGGAGTACCAATCAAAATTAAGCCTGAAGTAGCTAACATTGACCAGCAAAACAAAGGCATGCTGTGAATGTCCATATCGGGCATCCGCATCAGCAGAATCGTGGTGACAAAGTTAATCGCCCCAAACATCGAAGATGTTCCCAAGGTTAAGAGACTCAGAATCCAAATTTCTTCTCCCGATTTACCGCTAACCAAACTCAAGGGCGGATAAGAAGTCCACCCAGCTTGAGGCGCACCGTTGATGAAGCTACTCATCAGTAAAATTCCCCCTGGAGGAATCATCCAGAATGCCACGGCGTTGAGGCGCGGAAAAGCCATATCTTCAGCCCCAATCATCAGGGGAATTAGATAGTTGGCAAAGGCTGCACCAGCGGGGATAATCCACAGAAACAACATAATTGTTCCATGCATCGTCAAAAGCTGGTTATAAAACTCTGGCTGCACCAAATCAGGAGCGGGAGTGGAAAGTTCCGTCCGCATGACTTCCGCTAATGCGCCACCGATAAAGTAGAAAAAGAAAGCGGTAACTAGGTATTGAATCCCAATTACTTTGTGATCGGTGCTAAAGCCAAAGTAGTCCTGCCACTTTCTTTGAGGATGTTGGTCATGCTCTGGGGGTGCTATCGGAGCATTTCTTTCGATGGTTATACTCATTCTTTGTGTGATTGTATGAAGTCTGATTGATCTGTGGGGACAGCTCTAAGCTCTAAGCTCTAAGCTTTTTATTTACTTTCAGCAGGTTGTAACTGAGCTAGGGTATCGCGGTTAACTCCCATATCTGCTGCGTAGGGGGCTAAAAATTCAGCATCGGTGTTAGATGTGTTGGAGGTTGGATTCATGGCTACAGATTGATTCTCTTCACCATTGCTGGCAAAGGTATTTTCTTGTATCCAGGCTTGGTAATCCGCTTCGCTTTGGACATAAAGCTGAGTTTTCATCCCACCATGATATGCCCCGCATAATTCCGCACAAACTACGGGATACTGTCCAATTCTATTGGGGGTAAAGACTAACTTAGTTTCTCTCCCTGGTATGACATCCTGCTTAATCCGAAATTCGGGTAGCCAAAAAGCATGAATCACATCTCCTGCCGTCATGTTTAATGCCACTGGACGATCTACGGGAACGTGGATTTCTCCAGACACTACCCCCGTTTCAGGATAGGTAAATATCCAGGCGTATTGAATACCATTGACCTCGATTTCTAAAGGATTAATCCCCTGTTTAGAATCTGGAGAAATTCCTAAGCCCAAGGCTATATTTTGTTGATCAGGGTCTAACGCCACTAACTGAGAATGATGATGAGCATAAGCCATCTGCGGGCCAGAATCTCCTGCTGCCATCGGGTCTAGTCCTCCCATGCGATTATAGATTTCAAAGCTATAGATGGAGAGAATGAAGACAATCACGGTGGGAATAGCAGTCCAGACGATTTCCAAAGGCACGTTACCTTCTATTGGTGGCCCATCGGTGGTATCTCCTTTTTGGCGACGAAACTTGATCACGGAGTAGACCAAGACACCTTCAACCAAAAGAAATAGACCAGTGGCAATGGTCATCATGAAGTTAAAAAGTTGATCGACATCTCCTGCATCATTGGATGCCGCTATGGGTAAAAGTCCGTGGTTTTGACCGTACCAAAGACTGATTAAGGTCATTACCACTCCTGCGATCAGAGTGAGTATGCTGCTGGGGATGTTCACGGTAATAGTTCGGGTTAATGGTTTCTAAAGTTTTCTGCTACTAGTATATTAGTCAATTTAAGTTGGTGAAATTTCACAATTCTTTATCAAGGTGACATGAGTAGAACCAGTGGGATTTAGCCTTAAAATTTCAGTTACAAAATAATTTTTGGTCTACTTAATAGGTTAGATCAAATTACTAAGAAATAGACGACCATCAAAACAAAGCTATCTAAATTTTGGAATTTTCTTTAGATTTTATTTGGGATCTCGCAAGTTTTAACAGCTATCTCCATAGCCTAATTATTCAATTATTTGACTAAATTTAACTTTTTCTTTATGAAATCAGATTTTATGCACCGAATTAATCAAGCAATCTGAAGAATATCTAATAAAGACAAAACCACAAATAAAAAGATAGCTAGAGTGTAGATAGAGAAAATCGCAAGTTAATCGATAAAAGCATCGTTTATTATTGGTGCGATCGCCAAATTAACAGCCAACATTGCACTTTTGTATGCAAAAAATATTCAACCGAGTTTGATCTAATTTATTTTTAGCTTGCCATGACCGAATCATTGTTTCAATCGTCGAATGTTATACCCCAGGTATCCCAGCCAAGGGTGTGGATACGGCGTTTAGTCTGGAAAATTGCGATCGCAACCTTACTACTGATGGCGGTGGGCAGTGCCACGAGAGTCATGAATGCAGGGTTAGCTTGCCCTGATTGGCCGTTGTGCTATGGTCAACTTGTACCCACCCGACAGATGAACCTTCAGGTATTTTTAGAATGGTTTCATCGCTTGGATGCAGCTTTAATTGGGGTGAGTGCGATCGCTTTATCTGGTTTATCCTGGTGGTTTCGTAAGGAGTTACCCCGATGGCTACCCTGGGCGGCAACTTTTGCCCTATTCCTGATTGTCTTTCAAGGAATTTTGGGGGGACTGACGGTAACGCAGCTACTGCGTTTTGATATCGTCACCGCTCATCTAGGGACGGCACTATTATTTTTCAGCACCTTAGTCATCATTGGTACAGCTTTGACTCCCTACCAAGCTACAGGGGCAGCAGGAAAACTGCGTTGGGTTGGCTGGAGCGCAGTTATTTTAGTCTATCTACAGAGCATTTTGGGAGGCTTAGTGGGTTCTCGCTGGGCATTACACCAGTGTTTTGGTGGCGCGCAACTATGTAACGTGATGAACGCCCATCTCTTAGGGGTAGTACCCCCAACTCTAGCCACCATTGCTGTAGTTTGGTTGGCAGGTCAAACCCCTGGCTTAAATAGCCAACTCCGCATCCTAGCCAACACAGCAGCAGGATTACTTAGCTTACAAATATTACTGGGCATCGCCACTTTTAGACTCCATCTTCAGGTTGAACCTTTAACCGTTACCCATCAAGGGATAGGAGCAACCTTGCTCGGCGTATTAATTGCCTTCACCGTACTGGCTACACGTGACAGCGCCCCAAAATCTATGACCTAAAGCATGACCTAACCTAACCATTCATTTTCTCAAACACACCACCCTACAGACATTAAGACCAACTACAGGAATTAGCATAATGACCGGAACCAGCATCCCTCGCCAGAATCAAAACTTAACTGAAGTCATTAAAAGCTATTATCAGCTGACTAAACCCCGTATTATTCCCCTACTATTAATTACCACCGCAGCATCAATGTGGATTGCCTCCGATGGGAGAGTAGATCCCCTCTTGTTATTAGTAACTTTGCTGGGGGGAACATTAGCAGCAGCCTCCGCCCAAGTGATGAACTGCATCTATGACCAGGATATTGACTACACCATGACGCGGACTCGTCAACGTCCGATCCCTTCAGGAAAAGTCCAGCCTCGCCATGCTCTAATTTTTGCTGCCGTCTTAGGAGTCTTGTCTTTTTCCCTGCTCACAATATTCGCTAATCTATTAGCTGCAATGTTGGCAATGTCAGGCATTGTCTTCTATCTGTTGATTTATACCCATTGGCTGAAGCGTCACACTACCCAAAATATCGTGATTGGTGGTGCAGCGGGTTCTATTCCCCCGTTGGTAGGCTGGGCTGCGGTAACGGGAGATTTGGGTTTGATGCCCTGGTTGTTGTTTACCCTGATCTTCCTTTGGACTCCCCCTCATTTTTGGGCATTAGCATTGATGATTAAAGAAGACTACGCGGAAGTAGGCATCCCAATGTTACCTGTGGTGGAAGGAGAAGTAGCCACGGTTAAGCAGATTTGGATATATAGTTGCCTGGTGGTTCCCTGTAGTTTATTGTTGATGTATCCCCTAGGAAATCTAGGATTAATCTACGGCGCGATCGCTATTTATCTAGGTTATAAATTCCTCTACAAGGCCTGGGAATTAAAACAAGACCCCACTAGTAATCCCCTCGCTCGCGGGATGTTTAAATATTCCATCTTCTATATGATG
>JBEANW010000388.1:0-8021 GCA_041165225.1 Cyanobacteriota bacterium
AATACTGTCTGAGTGGCTAACTGCAAAGCGATCGCTCTGGGCAATCCCGAAGCAACACCACCATCGGCTAAGGCTTCAATGGCTAGGGCAACAAAGGCAGGGCCAGACCCCGACAATCCTGTTACTGCATCCATTGCGGATTCACTTACTTCTACTACCTCACCAACAGCAGCAAAAATTGATTTAGCCTGCTCAAGATCCTCTGTTTGGGCGTAGGTTCCAGTGGCGATCGCCGTCATTCCTGCACCCACTGTAGCGGGGGTATTGGGCATGACACGAATTACAGGCTGTTGTGGAAAGACTTGCTCTAGTTTTGCGATCGTTACTCCCGCCAGAATGGAAATCACCGTACTGTGGGGATTTGGGGTAAGATCAGCAACCACTAAATCCAGTATTTGAGGTTTGACCGCTAGTAATAAAATCTCCGCCTCCGAGATGGCAGTTTGATTTTCTGCTGTTACTTGGACTTGATATTTCTGAGCCAGAAAATCTCTTCTTGCGGTTTGAGGTTCGCTGACTAATACGCTATTAGCCGTAAAAACCTGTTGCACTAAAAGGCGGGATAATATAGCTTCTGCCATTACCCCGCCACCAATTATACTGAGGCGAATACTATTAGATTTCATAATCTAATAATACTATCTCAACTTAACTTTCATTGAACTTACTGAGCTGCAACCTGGGGTTGTTGTCCCCAAGCTTCAGGCGCGGTCGGTGTGCGACGAACATGAGATTCAGGCGTATGTACATCTTTGAGAATTCCGTTCAAGCTACTAACTTTAACTGAGCTAGGAGTGAACAAGAAGATGCTTTCTCCAACTCGCTCTTGATGTCCATCCATTGCATAAGTACCGCCAGCAATGAAGTCAACGGCTCTTTGTGCTTCTTCAGGATTCATAATGTTGAGGTTTAGCACCACAGACTTGCGATCGCGCAAGGCTAAAATAACTTGAGGCATTTCTTCAAAAGAATGGGGTTCAATAACTACCACTTCTGAATTGCTGTTGGCTAATCCTGGCATTCCAATTACATTGCTAATCTTCATTTCTTGTTTGCGGTTATTTTTCTGGTTGCTAGGAGGTACTTTAGTTAATTCTGGCTGATTACTAGTGGGGGCAGAATTAAGAAAAGCCTGAGACTCCATCTCTTCTTGAGCAGGATCGTACTCGACGTAATCCTCATCTTCTCCCTCGTATCCGTTTTCAATCCCAAAAAATTCTTTTAGAGTATCAAACATATTACTAATTTCCGATTAATTTACGACTTTAACTGGTTGGTTTAGATATTTCTTTTAAGTTACTGCTTAGTTACAAACTAGGTTGTTTAATTGAAGTTTTTTTTGCTGTACAACTCAATTTAGTAGGTTATACTTTGCTAACTTCAGTTTCTATATAAGTTAGTAAACTATCAGTTTCATCCTCAAAAAGCTCTTGAAAAGCTAATGAGAAAGTGGCTGTATTCAAAGAAATATTTTGTTTGGCGACTCAATTCTACTCCACCTGATCGTAAATGGCAGCTTGCTAGCAATCTGTTTTGTGATTTAATTCTGTTGGACTTCAGTTTTTGTTACATTTATTCATAATTCCGAACTAACTATACTGCTCTTCTGTATCCAAATCAAACAGCATTTGCAAAGACCGCAGACAATGACGACGAGCTTCTATATCCTGTTGCGCTCTTAGTTGTACCATCGGCTCGTGGAGAATCTTGTTCACAATCCCTCTGGTTAGAGCCTCAATTACTTCTTGATGCTTTTCGCCAAACTCTGCACCCAAACGGGACAAAGCTTTTTCCATTTCTTGTTCGCGGATGGCTTCCACTTTGTTGCGTAAACAGCTAATAGTGGGGACAGTTTCTAGCGATCGCCACCAGAGCAGATAATTAGCAACTTCCTGTTCAATAATCACTTCGGCTTCCTGAGCCATCTGGCGACGGGTTTCTTGGTTCGCTGCCACTACCGCCTTGAGATCGTCTACATTATAGGCACTGACACAGCCGACTTCATTGACGTTAGCATCGATATTACGGGGAACAGAAATATCCACCAGCATCAAGTCTCGCTCTAGAGTTAGATGCTCCTCTAATTTGGCACGGTCGATGATGGGCTGAGTTGCTCCAGTACTGGTAAATACGAGATCTGCCGTGGCGATCGCCTGCATCATTTCTCCTAGGGGATAGATCTTAATTTCCACCTGAGAAAATTTACTACAGAGTTCTTGGGCTCGCAGATGGGAACGGTTGACGATCGCAATTTTGGTGGCACCCTTGGAAAGTAGATGTTTTACCAACAGATGCGCCATTTTACCAGCGCCGATAATCGTGATGTTAAAGTCGGGTAAATTGTCAACTTTGCTATGAACGAGTTCCACCGCTGCCGAGCTAATGGAAACCGCTCCTGTACCAATACTGGTTTCGCTCCGAACTCTCTTGCCTGTAGAAATTGCTTGTTTAAATAAGCGATCTAACAACCGACCCAAACTTTTGTATTTTTGCCCTAGCTTGTAGGTTTTTTTGACTTGAGCCAGGATTTGTCCTTCCCCTAGGACCAAACTCTCTAAACCTGCGGAGACACGCATCAGGTGACGCAAGGCATCTTCTCTCAAGAGGGTAAACAGATTAGGGCGCAATGCTCTGAGGGAAATTTTGGCTTTATCTGCCAAAAACTGGCTAATTTCCCTGACCCCCTGCTCCAGATCGGAGGCTACACCGTAGATTTCTAGACGGTTACAGGTACTGATGATGGCTATTTCTTGAATGTGAGGATAGCTTTTGAGTTGAGCGATCGCTTCTTCAATCTGTGCTTCGGGGATACTGAGTTTTTCCCGTACTTCTACTAGGGCAGTTTTATGACTTAAACCAACAACTACAATATTCATTATGTTTTTTGCAAATTCTGCTTTAATCAGTTCTCAAATGGGGGAATCAAAGCAAAAATTTTTATCTCTAAGGATTTTTTTTAGCGAGTTTTTCATCTAAAACGTAGGTAATAAAAAGGCAACAGTAGAAGATGTTTCTTTTACTAGTTGCCTTTTACCTATATCAATTTATACCTTGTTTATCGCGCCAACAAGATCTTTACTTCACGAGGATTTACATATCTTTAAAGTATCAGAAAATCCTTACTATCAAGATCCTGAGCAAAAATCTCCCATTGCTGATCTCAACCCTTATCTCAACTGGAGATTTTTGGGTTGATTAAGCATATGCACTGTATCTACAAAACGCGCGGTTTTGGACTGAGACGAGATTACCAAGCTTTGAGTTCTGGCACCATCTTTAAAGAAGCGAACACCGTTCATCAAAGTACCAGGGGTAATACCGCAAGCAGCAAACAACACTGTTTGACCACTAGCAAGTTCCTCAGCAGCATAAACTTTATCAGCGTCAGTAATCCCCATCGAACTTAATCGCTCTAGGTTACTTTCTTTGCTTTCACCAATCAAGCCAGTTTTAACCACCGCAGGATCGTAGATTAACTGTCCTTGGAAGTGTCCCCCCAAACAGCGCATTGCCGCTGCCGAAATCACCCCTTCAGGTGCAGCACCGATACCCATTAAGGCATGAATGTTAGACCCAGAGAAGGCACAGGAAATAGCAGCAGAAACATCGCCATCGGCAATCAATCTGACTCGCGCGCCAGCATCTCTGATTTCCTTGATCAAACCTTCATGGCGATCGCGATCCATCACCACTACCACTAAATCTTCAATTGAGCGACTGAGGCAGTCTGAAAGAATTTTAAGGTTTTCTGTCGCAGATTTATTAATATCTACATGACCTCTAGCTAATGGAGGCGCAGCTAACTTTCTCATGTAAAAATCAGGTGCAGCAAATAATCCGCCTTTTTCGGCAATGGCTAAAACTGCCATCGAACCATTTTGTCCATAAGCAACAAGGTTAGTCCCTTCACAAGGATCAACCGCGATGTCAATCTCAATTAGCTCATCAGGATTACAGAAGTTTTTCGCATCGGGACGGGTACAGATACCTACTTCCTCTCCGATATAAAGCATCGGAGCATCGTCTCGCTCGCCTTCCCCGATTACAATCCGACCACGCATGTTAATTTTATTCATGCGCTCACGCATTGCTTCTACTGCTACTTGGTCAGCAGTATCCTTTTCTCCCTTACCCATCCACTTGGCAGAGGCAATGGCAGCTTGTTCTACTACCTCAATAATTTCTAAACCGAGGGTTGTTTCCAGCAAGGTTTTCCTCCCTATTTGCTTGTTGTTAAATTTCTTATTCATCAAGAAGCGATGCTCTCTCAAGTCCAAAGTCTACCAGAGAGATGTATCTCTCCGATAACTATTAATTTTCAATAAGCTCTGAAATATAAATCAGTGTTTATCTAGATATCTTATTAGTTTGTAATTTACAGACTCAAAGATTTAGGATGACTTTTAAGAAATAATGAGTTTTCGCTATCAAGTAGGTATTTTATTATATTTTGTGACACAACCAGCTTGAAAATAAGTTGTTGTCTCAGTAATTACTCACCAATTAAAAATAGCGATCGCCAAATGGCAAATATTAATAAAATGTTTAGTCAAGGCACTCTGTTAGGGATTCGTAGTTAGTCTATAGAGATAAAGAAAGTTTATTGTATTGTTCGATGACATCTCACGAAATATTCACTTTGATTCTGTTACTTAGTCCTGGCATGGCTTTATCTGTTTTGCTAATGCTCACCTTTGCCAAAGGTGGCTAAGTCCTAAATTGGATCTTGACAGGAGAAAGCATCTGTCATCAACCTAGGAGTTTGACATTTAGTTCGGCTTTAGAGCCATTACCCTTGGGCTGCGCTTCGCGGTCACAGCAACCCTAAGATCTAATAAAAATAACCAAGCAGATGACACTTAGCTAGTGAAATTCATCCCTAAGAGAGTGGTTAGGCAGATTAGTCAAGCTCTCTTCCAAGTCCATCCTCTTTTCCATCTGGCACAAGAAATAACCTGTCATCATGGCTGAAGCTAGTAGATGAGCTAGGTTTTCTCGATCAGTGGTAATTTTGACGTTAAAGTCTCCCGAAGGCAACATACCGACTAATCCCTGGACGTTCTGGGAAATAATCTGTCTAACATCTGGACTAGCAGAAGCAGCAATTTGTGCCAGAACTTCAGGGTGTTGCTGACGCAGGTACTGCATCAAGGTATTGTAATTCTGCTCTTGGGATTCAGAATTAAGAAAATCAAAGTTAAATATCATGCGTTACCCAGATAATGGATCTACGTTATTTATACTTTGACACAGCACCCAAGGCAACCGCCAGGGAAAAACAGCTTCTAAAATGCCTAGGATATAGCCATACTGTCGATTTCAAAGTATTGGTGAAATTTATTAGTCACTTCCAACCAATAAGAGCGACCATCCGCTTGTTCCCGCTTACTCACAAATCCTAATTGGACTAATTCGGCTATCTGTTGGTAGGCGCTGCTACCTCGTAAATCGATCAGTTCCGTCTGTAAAATTGGATTTCTTAGTGCTACCGCAGCCAAAGTTCTCAGCGCGCCTTTACCTAGTTCGGCGGGGACTAATTCTTGGAGCAGATATTCATGATCTTTTTTTAGCTGTAGACTATAACCAGTCTCTGTTTCAGTAATTTCCAAGGCACTATCTCGATGAGCATAGTCATTCATCAACTCAATGATGCCATCTTCAATCAATTCGCGATCGCTCTCCGAGAGTTTAGCTGATTCGGCTTCTTTTTCCTGAAGGCAGGCGTGTATTTCCTCAATAGAAAGAGGTCTGCCTTTGATGTAGATAATAGCTTCAATCTTGGTGGATAGTTTCATGTTGTTTACTGGTTATCAGCTGGTTAAAAAATGTTGGGCTTAATCAGATTTTATTAAAATATTTTATTCAAGGAAAAAATGACCCACAGGGCAGAATTCATCTCTGCCACCAGGGTCACGCCAATAGTTTGCTTGTAGTGTTTATTTTGTCCTGACGCTAGTAACTATGCTAGCACCATCAACTTAGAACTAACCTAGTTCTTCGGAAAACGTCTCCGCTGCAAGAAATCAGGAATTTCAATGCGACCAGCATCCTTATTAACCCGATTGCGATCGGGCTGTGGTGCTGCTGGTATGCCCTGAAAAACACTGTTTGATTCCATCTTGGGTTCTTCCAGCTCAATCTCTTCCGTTTCACCATCAAATCCCGTGGCAATAACGGTAATTCTCACCTCACCCTCCATAGTGTCATCAATTACCGCACCAAAGATAATGTTTGCATCTTCATCCACTACTTCGTAAATACTATCCGCAGCAGCATTCACCTCGTGGAGAGTTAAATCATACCCTCCAGTAATATTAATGACTACTCCCTTCGCACCATGAATTGAAGCCTCCAACAAAGGAGAAGATACCGCAGCCACCGCAGCCTCTCTAGCGCGAGATTTCCCTGATCCCAAGCCAATACCCATCAAGGCAGAACCTGCATCCGCCATGATTGCTCTGACATCAGCAAAATCAACGTTGATTAAGCCAGGAATAGTAATAATATCTGAGATCCCCTGTACACCCTGACGCAAAACATCATCTGCTATGCCAAAAGCTTCCTGTACTGGAGTTTCAGGAGAAATAACTGATAATAACTGATTATTGGGAATAACAATTAGCGTATCTACTCGACTACGAAAAGCATCAATACCTTTTTCCGCCTGTTTAGTGCGCCTTCTGCCTTCAAAAGTAAAGGGTCGAGTTACCACCCCGACAGTGAGACAACCCATCTCTTTGGCTACTTCCGCAGCGATGGGTGCTGCCCCTGTACCTGTACCACCGCCCATGCCAGCAGTAATAAAAACTAAATCTGTGTTTTCTAAGGCATGAGCTATCTCATCCCGCGACTCTTCCGCAGCTTTTTGACCGATGGCAGGATTGCCTCCAGCCCCCAAACCTCTGGTAATCTTTTGTCCAATCTGTAGCTTCTGGGGAGCCATAGCATTATCTAGGGCTTGAGCATCAGTATTGATTGCCCAAAATTCAATCCCCGACACCTGGCTTTCAATCATGCGATTGACTGCATTGCAGCCACCACCGCCCACACCCATCACTTTAATCTTAGCGACATTACTTGGCACTATTTTATTACTCCTAATTTCTTCTTTGGGAATTTGGGAACTATTATGACCCTTGAAAGGTATTCCCATACTGCTACCTAAAGAGTTGTTCCCTAAAGCTGCGAGCAAATCAGAACGGCTATAGTTAACTTCATTATTAAAAGTATTAACGTTTCTTTTTTCTAAAGACATGAGGGTGCATTAAGGTTTCCGCGCTTAGTTTTCTGATCCAGAATTCAATTTGGTAGCTTAACTCAATTTATTATCATCTGGGTACTTTATTCTAGGGATAATATTAAAGTTTTTGTAATTATTAAACAGATGCACTCAGGTATCCTCCAAGAAATTACGGAATAAACAATAATAGTCAATTTGAAGCTCAGTAGATATACGTATTTAACATTGAATCGCCCTCATAGATTAGTACTTTTGAATTAAATTTACTCCTGGATTACTCAGGTCGATGTAGGCAATTTCGCTACTTTTAAGATGCTCTGGTAAATGTTTTAATTCTGAGATGATTTTAAACTGTTGTTCTAAGCGGGATGACTCTGAACCCAGGAAAACTTGTCCAATTTTCGTCTCCAAGAATATGTCCCCTGAACTCTGCCAGCGAACTTCTGACACCTTTAATTCAGGATAGAGCAGAATTAATTGATATATTTGCTGCCAAGTTTGCTGAAACTGGTCTTGATAGTCCATTACCTTGAGTTTCAGTTGAGGGAAATTGACTGCCGTACTACTATAAAACTTCTGAGAAATCCATTCTCCTTGGGGGGTTAAAAATCCCACTTCTCTTTGAGATGTAGCCAGAGCTACGGGAATCTTTTCCTGAAGAGAAATTGTAATTAGCGGAGGAATAATTTGTTTGTTAACTTTTACAGCTTCAACTGAAGGAATAGCCTCGATTTTTCGCGTAATTTCGATGCCATTAATTGACCAAATAAACTGGGGATAG
>JBEANW010000389.1:0-8006 GCA_041165225.1 Cyanobacteriota bacterium
CTGTACCAAACTTGATGGGATTAACCGTAAAAGACATAGAACTAAAAATTTAGAAGTTTAGTGATTAAGAATAACATCTTCCAGATTAACTGTTTCTATGGGGTTTGAAAACCAGAAAATTGTTCAAGCCTTGGAGAATAAGTGGCTATAACTATTGCCAGAAGATACTCCAGGAGTTTATCAAAACGAATACTATACTCTAAACATCTTCCGATTCGGGCTGTTGTTCAACTTGTTGCTTAAGGTTGCTTGCCACCGTTCCAGGAGTTTTAATTTCCTTCAACTCTATACTTTGCAATAAATCTCTCAATCTCATGCGTTCAATATAAGGCCACCCACCTTTCTCTTCGATATCTTTAACAAACTGATATAAATCATTGCGAGTTTGAGGCAAAGCCGATTCAAAGTAATTCACTCTAATTTGACGATGAATCTGTTCCAAATCCCGTAGCAATGACAACAAGAATAGACTGTCGTTCTGATTTTCCTTTGCCAAGGCACAAAGATCTTGAGCAGTGTCCGTTAACAAACTAACTGAATTAATAGCGTTGATGTCTGGATCTTGAGTCATGTACCTCAAATTAAGTCTAAAAATGAACTGCGTCTACTTTATACAAGATTTAGACTAATCTTAAACTGATTACAGAACAGTTGTTACCAAATCAGACAGGCTATTAAACAGGTAGAACAGAATATTTTTGGGCGATCGAACTATTATGTAGTCCTTCTTTGGTAGAGTAGATAGCATCTATAAAAATGGCTAATTTCATAAGAACAGCCTATTTGCAGCATCTTTCGCGCTCGATGTTAAATTTAAAAATTGACAAAATGAAGTTGATTATGAGAAACCGTTCAATTATTGCTTGTTTCCTAGCATTATGCTTAGGAGTGCTAACAGCCTGTAGTAATTCTAGTGATGTCAGCAGAAATGATCTGACTTACGACGATATTTTAAATACTGGAATTGCCAACACTTGCCTGGAGTTACCCGATAGTAGCCGTGGTACCATCCCCCTTAAAGCAGGTCAACAATACTCGATTAGAGATTTGTGTATCGAACCCAGAGAATACTTCGTCAAAGAAGAACCTGTTAGCAAACGCCAGACTGCTGAATTTATTCAAGGCAAACTCTTGACCAGATACACCTCCAGTCTCGACCAAATTCAGGCAACCATCGACACTAATAGCGATGGGAATCTAACCTTTACTGAGATTGATGGTATCGACTTCCAGCCAGCTACGGTGCTTTTGCCTGGTGGCAAGGAAGTTCCTTTCCTCTTTACGATGAAGAAATTAATTGCTTCTACTGCTGATAAGGCAGGGGCAATCAATACTTCCACTAATTTTACAGGGGAATTTGATGTTCCTTCCTATCGTGGACAAGTATTCCTCGATCCCAAAGGACGCAGCCTTGCTAGTGGTTATGACAACGCTGTGGCTTTGCCTGGACTAGCTGACGATAAAAGATTCTCTAACGCTAACGTTAAAGAGTTCGTTTCTCGCAAAGGCAAAATGTCTCTTAACATCACTAAAATTGATAGCGAAACAGGAGAAATTGCTGGGGTATTTGAAAGCGAGCAGCCTTCCGCAACTGACTTAGGTGCAGAAGAACCAGAAGAAGTTAAAGTTCGCGGTATTTTCTACGGTAGAGTTGTATCTGATGCCTAAGAAATTAATCTAATTTACCCATAAATATTTAGCTGAATATCAACAAATATGATGTTATTAGGGGTGATCGCCCCTTTTTTTGTCTAGTTTTTTTTGTCTTGATTTATGACTAAATACCACAAGCCAGCCATAATTTTTGTCCACAAAAAGTAGTTTTATAGTTCTATTTATAGCTCTAAAGCTGGACTTGAAGACTATGAGTTATAGTATTTGTTTAATATTTACTCCCATTACCAAGAATTTTTAATCTTGGCTAAAACTTTTCTAACAATAATGTTGATCGAGATTTTACGGATACACTGAAAATAAAATAAAATTGTCTTTAGTAAAAACACTTATCAGGTGCAAAATATACTGAGAAAGCTAAGTATAAATTTGGTATTTTTTTAAACTTCATCAAATGGAAATAGTATAAATGCTGTTGTTTAATGGGCTTTAGGAATAGTAAGCTGTAATTGTTTCTGAAATAAATTAATTTATATCAAGTAGATTACTAATTTTTAGATTAATAAGATTATAAATTATTCTCTATCTAGGGACTAAATTTAATGACAGCTTGCATTAATAAAAATATTAAAATAGATAGTTTATATCTATTTCAAGAATATCAAAAAGAGCATAGTACCAAAGTCCGAAATCAAATCATGGAGTTGAACTTTGGTCTAGTCAAGAAAGAGTCGTATCACTGGTTGAATCAATGTAGTGAAAGCTTTGAAGATCTGTTACAGGTTGGTTCAATTGGCTTGATTAGAGCAATCGAACGTTTTGATGTCGAAAAAGGTAATGCCTTTAGTTCTTTTGCAATCCCTTACATCAGAGGAGAGATTCAACATTATCTTCGGGATAAAAGCACTACTTTAAGAATTCCTCGTAGATGGCTAGAGCTAAAGCAAAAATCAGTTGCTTTTATCCATGTTTTTCGAGAAGATAATCATCGGCAACCAAGCAACCATGAGATTGCTCAACATCTAGAAGTATCAATCAAAGAATGGCAAGATATCCAACTAGCCTATCAAAATCGTAAGCCCCTGAGCTTAGATGTCTCCGTAAATAATGGTTTAGATAGTCAGACTAGCCTCTGCGATTTAGTTGCCGATCCCAAGTATCGTAGTTTTCATTTAGTCTATGAAGATCGAGTCCGTTTGCAGCAGGCTTTGGGAGAGCTAGAAGAACGCACTAGAGATGTTTTAGAATTCGTTTTTCTCCATGATTTAACCCAGAAAGAAACTGCACAAATGTTAGATATTAGTGTGGTGACAGTCTCGCGACAACTTAAAAAAGGATTGAATTTACTAAAAAAATCAATGGCAGCAGAAAAGATCTAGTTTCAAATCTCTGGCTGATCTTAAAGCCGACTGTTATCTTAGAGTTTGCAATGTTTGATTACAAATTAAATTGGGTAATCTTAATCGATACTTAATTATTATTATTATGAATAAAGTTGTATTGTTGACATTAATTGGAACTTTGGCTTTGGGAACGGGAGGCTGTTCTTTTTTCTCTAATTTTGCTGATTCTCAAGAAGAGTCAAGAGAAGATACCGCTCAATCGACTCCTGTAGAGGCTGGCACTACTCAGGCTCAACTACAGACAACACAAGAGGATTTTGCTGATCTAGAACTAGAACAGTTAAAAACTCAGTCTCTACCAGAAATTGCTGGTTTAATTCCAGCAACGAACCCTGATGATCGAGCCAGAACTAGTATTCGCGGTAGAAACGATCCTTTTTCGGGGGTAGCTTTAAACCCCCGCATTAAAATTAAGGAGGATGAGAATAAGCCTGCGCCAAAGGTTGCTGAGAAACCATCCAACACGATCGCCAGTCGTGATTATAATACTCAAGATCGCTATAGCGATCGCTATCAAGATGTCTCTGCTCCCCAAGCATCCCCAGACACAAATTTGGCAAACAGTGTAGTTGTTTCAGGAATTTATCAAGCCAATGGCAGAACTAAGCTAATTGTTAAGGCTCCTGAAGAAGAGAGCAGTCGCTATGTTAAGGTGGGAGACTATTTGTCCAATGGTCAAGTTCTGGTTAAAAGAGTTGATCGTTCCGAAGTTATTCTAGAGCAGTCGGGAACGGAAGTCACCAAAACTATTGGTGAAGCTGAAACTGATGGCAATAGTATTAGCTCTTTACCTCCAGCACCAAGTCATGATTGGGGAAATGCTATATCTCTAAGATAAAGCTACTAGAGTCGAAAATCTGACGTTACCCGCCCAATCGATTGTGAAGATTGGGACAGGGGAAAAGCGCGTGGGGCAGGGCGACAAAGGACTTGTCCGCATGTTTTCCTCGCCATCTGCAACCACGGAAGAAGGGTTAACTATTTTCCTAACTTACTTAAACTATCGATTTCTCGTTGTTCTGCGTAACGTCAGTTAAAAATATAAAAAACGATCGCAGCGAAAATTATGGCTGCGTTTTTTTCTGTTTAAAGTTGATTTTAAAATTTATCTTTCAGACCACGAAGACGAGCAAAAACTCTGGCAGGGTCATTAATCTTGGAGATCGCTTGTAAGGGGGGAGTGTCCCAACGCAAAAAAGGATTGGTTTGCTTTTCCTCCCCCAACCAGGAAGGTATCGTGGCTAAACCTTGATTTCGAGCCTGTTGTACCTTTTGATATCTAGCCTGTAAATTCTGATTATCAGGATCTACCGTCAATGCAAACTTAAGATTGCTGAGAGTATACTCATGAGCGCACCAAACACGAGTCTGATCAGGAAGTTGACGTAATTTAGAGATGGAATTGAGCATCTGGGAGGGGGTTCCCTCAAACAATCTGCCGCATCCTCCAGCAAAAATCGTATCGCCACAGAATAATTCTCCAATTCCATCAGCTACTGTCGGTGGAAAATAGTAAGCAATATGACCGCGAGTATGTCCTGGAACAAAAAATACCTGAGCTATTCTGTCCGCAAACTTTACTGAATCGCTATCTTCCAGATAGATTTGCTGTTGGGGTATTCTGCCACGATCTTCTAAACCACCATAAACACAGAGATCGGGAAACTGTCTGGCTAACTCTTTATTGCCACCAATGTGATCCCAATGATGATGGGTATTAAAAATCGCTACTAAGTTGGCATCAATTTCTTTTAGATAGTCAATTACAGGTTTTGCTAGGGCAGGATCGATTACCGCTGCAATCTTTTGTTGCCGATCCCACAGCACAAAAATATAGTTGTCTGACAAGACAGGAATGCGTTTAATTTCCATTATGTTCGATCCATTGTTGCCAAGGCTTCTAATGCGACATCGGTGACGCGACAGATACGCCAGTCAGGTAGTATTTTTGCTCCCATACTTTGATAAAAGGCGATCGCACTTTCATTCCAATCTAAAACACTCCACTCTAATCTTCCTGCGCCTCTTTTTATGGCTAATCTGCCCAAATAAACCAACATTGCTTTACCTATTCCCTGGCGACGATAGGCTGGCAACACAAATAAATCTTCGAGATAAATTCCAGGCTTGGTTAGAAACGTCGAGTAATTAGGGAAAAATAGCGCAAAACCAATAATCTTACTCTCAAGTTCCACTGCGATCGCTTCGGCATAAATTCGCTCACCAAACAGATGCTCTTGCAACTGTTCAACTGTTCCTGTCACTTGATGACTCAATTCTTCGTATGCTGCTAGTGCCTCAATTAAACCGAAGATTTGCGGGATATCTTCCACTTTAGCCTGACGAATAGTAAAGTCTAGATTCATTAAGATTTGCTTAAACCTAAATAGTTTAACTATCGTCTCACGAATCCTGGGAGGGTAACGATCGCAAACAGTTTAAAATCTGTCTATTGTTAGAGTCATTTTTACCTTTGGTCGCATAATATAACAGCGTAGCTAATTTAGCTATGTTTGTTAACGATTTATCATGTGGTGTGAAAAATATGAATATTAAAATTACTGCTTTAGCAATTATTTTAGCTACGGGCTTCCCTTTTGCAGCTCAGGCACAAACTCCCAGCCAACCTGGTGTGGATGTCCAAACTCCTAGTCAACCTGCTGTGGATGTCCAAACTCCCAGCCAGCCTGGTGTGGATGTCCAAACTCCTAGTCAACCTGCTGTGGATGTTCAAACCCCTGGTCAGCCTGAAGTTGACCTTCAAGAACAGCAAAATAATTTTGATGTTGAAACTCCCAGCGCAGAACCTGGTTTTAACGTTGAAGAACAAGAAAGCGACCTTACTCCTTCGAGAAGAACTAGAACTCGTCGCACCCGCAGTAGCAGCCTAGACAGTAAATACTATGCAGGAGGCAATATTGGGCTGTTTGTTCCCTTCTTTGGTGGTGACAATGCTGATGCAGATCCTGGTATTGATTTTAACGGCTTATTTGGCTATAAAGTCAACAAGAATATTAGCGCAGAAGTAGAACTGTTCAATGCTCGTGGTGGTACAGAGGTAGATGATTTGGGATACAACCTCTTTGGTGCTTCTGCCAACGGAGTTTACAGGTATTATTTCAATCCTGATAGTTCTAAGAGTCTTTATGCTTTTGGTGGACTTGGTTTAGGCTTTGGAGTACTTAGTGCAACGGGAGATGTCGCTGATCGGGCTGATGATGCTGGTACTGATACTAGTGACGCAGGCTTTTTATTACAAAGTAAAGTTGGTGTAGGCTATCCACTTACAGATAACATTGATCTATTCGGTCAAACTCGTTACACCAATGTCTTCATTGGGGAAGAAGATGGCGTTCCCGATTCTGGAGATGACGGAAATGGTCTTTCTTTTGACGTAGGGGCAACTTTCAATTTCTAATTAATTATTCAATTAGTTATTAAGTATATATAGTATGGAGGTTTGATTTTTTCAGCCTCCATTTTTAGTATTTAGTTATTTGTTTTACAAATACTTTTGTACTACTGACCAACCTGTCCAAGATACATAGATTAATCCCGCGCCCAAGAAAGCATTGACGGTAATGTGGAGCGATCGCCCCCAAGTATTATCGGCATTAATCTGGTTAGCACTCCAAGCGGAAAGGCAAATCAACCCCACCACCAACAAGCCTGACCACAGATGAACAGAATGCCCCAGGCTGCCGTAGTAGCCCACTGTGCCTACCACCCCGATCGCTAGGAGCAGCAGAACTAAAAAGACAATTATAATACCACCGATGTAATGAGCATTCCTCAACCAAGGAGGACGACCAATTCTGGCTACACGACCATAGAACATTAGCGTCCCTGAAGCGAGCAGCAATAAATAAAAAGCGATCGCGCCGCCCATTGCCCAAGCAGCAATTTTCCAAAGCCAAAGAAACGAAGGTAAATTCAAGTTAACTAACTTAGTGCATTGTTTGATCCAGGGTCATTTTAACTTATCATAAATACCATAAACAATGAGGTCATTATCACTAACAACCCCAGATAATTATCTTCAATATTTTTAAAAAGTTTTAAATTTGTCTTATGCGATCACACCCATTATCTCTAAGGGAATAGTGCCAGTTTGTTCGAGATCAATCACCTCTGAATACTCTGATTGTCGATGTTCTTGCGGAGTATTTTGTAACTTGAGTTTAGTGCAAGGAATCGTATCGGACAAGATAGAACTAGCCATCATTCCAGAATGGATCTCCAAGACAGCATTTTTATGAGCTTCAAATACTAATCTCTGACCTGGAAATACGACTCGCTCAAAATACCAGTTAGGAATATTGGTGATGCGAGCTATTTGGATTTGACTTGTGGCATTTACATAACAACATAGAAGGTTGCTGTTGCGATCGTTAGGAGGGGAGTCTAATGTTTGAGACATGGCTATTGAAAAATACTGTGTAAAAAATATTTTTTATGGTTGCTCATAACCTAACATTCTTCGATCCCCATAATTTGTAAAGCAAGCTACCGATGGCTACTTTGACAATCTTTTGTTTGTCGTTTAATAGTTAATCCAAGTTGATTCTGTAACTAAACAGATTCCCCCAACTTTTTTGAGTAGAGGCGTAATTTCTTGGGTTAACAAATCTAGCTGCTGTTGATTAGTGCAAACCGTCAGAACATAGGCATCACTAAAGACGTTATCAAGATCGATATCGGTAAAACCGCGATCGCCTCTGCCTGTGGTATTGTCAATTACGGTGTAGCCCGACACCTCAATTTTGTCGAGGATTTTTAGCACCTTCTCAAGTTTGAGGCTACTGATGATGATTTCTACTTTGTGAACTGATTGCATAGCTTATACAATTAAGTGTTTGATGATTTCTAAATAAAGAGGAATGCCAACAATAATGTTGAAGGGAAAAGTAAGGGCTAGTGCCATAGAAACATAAAGGCTGGGATTAGCTTCTGGTACGGTCATTCTCATGGCTGCGGGAACGGCAATAT
>JBEANW010000390.1:0-4096 GCA_041165225.1 Cyanobacteriota bacterium
CTAATATCTGAGGATATGGTTTAAGGGGAATTTTGCCATCGGGGGCTAAAGCTACATAAGGAAACATCGCAATATCAGCAATAGTCGAGTGTCCTAACTCTAACCATTTTCGATCAGTCAAATGTTGTTCTAGCTGTTGGAGCATAATTGTCGATTTTTCCGTTACGGCTTCGATATCGATACCTTTGTTGTTTAATAGATAAAACAATCTGGCTGTTGCTACTCCTTGACGGATTTCGGCTGCACTGATTGATAGCCAGCGCACAATTCGACTCAAAGATTCCGCATCGTTAGGCAACCAAGTTTCATTGCCATACTTCCTGGCTAGATAAACCAAAATAGCTTGGGAATCGGCAAGTACTAAATCTCCATCGGTTAGAACTGGAACTTGTCCCAAAGAGTTGAGGCGTAAAAGCTTAGGTGATTTATGCTCCCCAGCCATAAAGTTAACAGGTAAAAGCTCATGTTCTAAACCCAAGAAAGACATCAGCAGCCTTACTTTGTAGCAATTTCCCGATAACTCAAAATCATAAAGCTTAATTGTCATCTATTTGTACCGATCGTTTGGTCTATAAAACAACTGTACCGATTGTTCGGTATGATGTCAAATAAGCACTCCACAATATTTAAGTAAGATTGACCTTGATGTCTAAAGAGCAAGTAATTCTCCAGCTTATTCCCATCTTCCGACAGTATGGCTATGAAGGAACAAGTTTATCAATGCTCTCTAAAGCAACTGGCTTAGGCAAGGCAAGCTTATATCATTACTTTCCCCAGGGTAAACAAGGGATGGCAAAGGCGGTGATGGATTATATAGCCAGTAATTTTGAAGAGGCAGTTTTACGGTTTTTACAAGACGCTAGTACGCCAGAAGAGAGAATTCTTCTGATGTGCCAAGCTTTAGGCGATTTTTATGCTCATGGTCACAACAATTGTTTTCTCGCCATGATGTCTTTAGGAGAAGCGGATAACTTATTTCACGATCAAGTTAAACAACAATTAGAAATCTGGATTGATACTGTGACGCAAGTATTAATTGAAGGAGGAATTGAACCGCAGCTAGCTCGTGAGCGATCGCAAGATGCCATTATAGAGATTCAGGGTGCATTAATTTTGGTCAGAATTTTAAATGAACCTGCAATCTTTACTCGGATACTAAATGACATGCCTAGAAAATTAATTAGTTCTTAGTTTCTGCTCACTTACCAAAAATACCCAGGTTCTACAGTAGTCTGACGTTTTTCTGAATTGTATTTAAGTAGATATTCCTGAGCGATCGCATCTTGTTCTCTTAATAGCTTGACTTCCTTTTCCCCTATTTCTGTATCGGTTGAAAAGAGGATTACTTGGTGGGATGCGGTGGGGAAATATCGCTCAACTAAATTATGTCGATGGGATGAATCTAGTCTACCTAATGGGGTGTCGATCGCAATGGGTAGATTACGTCCTGAAACTCTAGCTAGTCCCCATAAAAAGGCGATCGCTAGTAGTTGTTTTTCCCCTGCGGATAGACGCTGTTTAGGAAACCTTTGACCTTGATGATCGTATAGTTCTAGTTTAAAGCGATCGCTATCAATGGTAACACGGTTAATTAGGTTTGATTTGTGTAATAGATAGAGGAAACAATCTTTAACTTCTGTTTCCAATTTATTAAGTTTTTTTAGGGTTAATTTTTCTTTGAATAATTTTAGAGTTTCCTGCACTTTAGCCGAGGTTTTAATAATATGTTCATCGTTAATATTATCAATCGCATCTTCACTATAGTTTTTTAGTTTACGATTTAATTCTTGTTGAATGCGATCAATTTCTCTGGCTAATTGTGCAATTTTTTCTTGCTCAACTTGATATAAAGCTTTGCAGTTAATTACCTCTTGTTGAGTATTTTCCACAGCTTTTAGTAGCTGTTGATAGTCTTCTGGGGAGGCGGCGATCGCTAGTTGACTTTCAGTGTGCGCTTTTTCTAGTTCTAATTGCTTAATTTGCTGAATAATATTCTGCGTAGATTTGGTTTGTATCGGCAAGATATCTTGAGTCTTACTCATTAACTGCTGTAATTCTATTTCAGTTAAATGCAAAAAACTATTAGCTTCATTGTTAATCGAATCGGCGATCGCTTTATTTTCCTGAGCAATAAAAACCTCGACTTTACCAATAGACTCATCTGCTAAATTAATACTAGTCAAATAATCTAATAACTTGCGATCTCTTGCTGCTAGAACACCTTGAGCTTGTTTGAAATATTGAACTTCAAGTTCTTGCTTCCCTTGAATAGCTGCTGCGGATAACAGAGGCACAATTAATTTCAAAGGCAAATATTCACTAGAGAGCATGATCAATTCTTGTCTCTTAGCTTCCAAACGAACATTGAAATCACCTAGTTTGGCTTCGATTTGTTCCCTTTCACTGGCAATTTTCCCCCCTTGTTGTTCAAACTTATTCCGAGCGCGATCGCATTTTTTGTAAGCTTGCTCTAATTGATGCTGTAGTTTAGTTATTTTATGGTTTATCTTAGCTTTTTCTGCTTGTTTAGCTGCCAACTTTTGCTCAATTTCTTCGATAGTTAATAACTGAGTTTTACTAGCTAATGCTTTGCGTTTGCGATTAACTAATACCTCAAGATCTAATGCTAGCTTTTCCGCCAACTCCAAACCCAATAAATTATTAATTGCTTCCACTACCCCAGGGGGAGGAGTATCTAGTTCAGCCAACTCTTTAACCTGTTCACCATCAAATAAAAACAAGTTAGAAATACCCAAGGGGAGAATATTCTCGACATATTCATCCCAATGCTGTTCTAAATTACTATCAAATCTTGATTCCCTTTCAATACTTAGACTATCCTTCCCATCTTGAGGATTTTTTTGCCAAGCACGAATAATCTTAAACTGTTGCCAGTGTCCCTCAAAAATATGCTCAAAAGATAATTCAATCTTGGCTGCATCAGAGGAGATTGCTTGACTGTTTACCGACTGAGTTAAAAAATCACCATACCCCAAATTACCCCGCGTTGAACACTTTGCTCTTTGTCCATATAAAGCCAAACGAATTGCGTCCATGAGCGTGGTTTTTCCACCACCATTCATGCCACCTAATAAAATAATTGGATGAATAGTACCTTCATTTTCTGGACGCAGATTAATCCTCTGCTTCCCTGCATAAGCACCAAAATTCTCAATGACTAACTCGGTAAAAATCATTTTCTACTTTTGATAAACAAGTAATTAACTATCAAGATTTAGGTGCAAACTTCATATTCGCCCAACTGTCCTTCGTTTCCTTATTTTCCTCTACATCATTATTTGGCTTAAGGAGTGAACGGGAATCTTGCGGATCTTCAATCCGTTGATCGACTCGTTCCATGAACTGTTCCACTTGCTCTTTCACTGCTGCAATATCACCTTGTGCAGCAGCGGTTTTTAAATCGTATTTTTGGTGGGCATTGGCGATCGCTTCTTCCTTATTTCTAGAACTAGTATCAAAACATTTAGCCAAACTATCATAGATACCTAAACGACGGTTTCTTGTATAAAATTGCCTCTCCGTATCTAACAGCTTCGACATCAATTCTAGGTGCATCTCATCATCACATATTTCTGCCAATGTTTCCCACTCATCATTACCTAATAACTTTTCATCTGCACCAACCCTAAGATCTTTAAATACTTCTCCCGTTACTTCTTGATAAATGCGGGGTAAACTATCATCAAACTCATGTTTTTCTTCTAGCCAAATTCTTCTGATTTCGCTCAACTCTTCGGGAGTAATCAAGTTAATATCCTTAAATTCATCTGGCGCATTTTGCCTAACTTCAACTTGTGCCGACAATATCCGTCTTAACCAAGTCTCTCGCCATTTTTTAGTATAAGGGCCAGGGATGGGTTCAATGGAAGTTTCTCCGTCTTTGTTGCGTTCAAACAATTGTACGTTACCATGAAGACGACGAAAATCTCGCCGATTGCGATCATTTTTTACTTCCAAATCATTACGGATATCTAACAACGGCTGCAACCATTCTTTCTCTTCATCATTTTGAATCATCGCCTCCATTGACTTATCCTTGCTTACCATAGTGCATACCCAACAGCCAAAACGAGAA
>JBEANW010000391.1:0-5441 GCA_041165225.1 Cyanobacteriota bacterium
AGCAGCAGATAGCAACAGATAATTATGAATCTTACTTATTTGGACAGTAATTCCTGGCTAATAGAAATAGATGGCAGCAGAATTCTTCTAGACCCTTGGTTGGTGGGAAAGTTGACCTTTGGTAATCAAGCTTGGCTATTTGAAGGGAGTAAAAATAATCCCCAGGCAATTCCTGAAAATATCGACCTGATCCTGCTTTCTCAGGGATTAGAAGACCACGCCCATCCCCCCACGTTGCAACAGCTTGACAAGAGCATTCCCGTAGTAGCATCTCCCAATGCAGCTAAGGTAGTCCAGAAATTAGGCTATACCAATATAACCACCCTGGAGCATCAAAATACTTATCAATTGGGGCAGGTAGAAATCAAGGCGGTGGCTGGTTCCCCTGTGGGGCCTAGCCTCGTGGAAAATGGCTACATTATTAAGGGGCTGGAGTCTGGTAAGAACATCTACTATGAACCCCACGGATATCATGCTAAATCCCTACAGGAAGAGGGTTCTATTGATGTCATTATTACGCCGATCATTAATCTTAAATTGCCTTTTTTGGGAGCAGTAATCAAAGGACAGGAAACAGCTTTAGAAGTGTGTAAGCAGTTAAATCCCCAAGTAATCTTAGCTACGGCTGCGGGAGGAGATCTTGACTTTAAAGGTGTAATTACTTCAATTCTCTCCGCCCAAGGAACAGTAGAGGATTTTAGCCGCTTATTAGAGGAAAATAATCTTGCTACCAAAGCGATCGATCCCCAGTCAGGAAAAACCATTGAATTGTCCTTGGTCTAAAGCTACTGCGAGGCTAGTTAATTAAAGGCTTAGAGCTTAAAGCTTAAAGCTTAGAGCTTTTGATAATTATGCCGATTGACTTACATCAATCAAGTAATCTAAATATAAGAGAGTCATCCCTCAATTCAATTTTATTCATATGGATATCAAGAACGGTTTTGTCGCTACCGTGGGAAACACGCCCCTAATTCGCCTCAATAGCTTTAGCGAGGAGACGGGTTGTGAAATTTTAGGCAAAGCGGAATTTCTGAATCCTGGTGGCTCGGTCAAGGATCGGGCGGCTCTCTATATAATTGAAGATGCGGAGCAAAAAGGACTGCTAAAACCAGGGGGAACAGTAGTAGAAGGCACAGCAGGTAATACAGGTATTGGTCTAGCTCATATCTGCAATGCCAAAGGTTATAAATGCCTAATTATTATCCCCGAAACTCAGTCTCAAGAAAAAATTGATACCTTAAAAACTTTAGGTGCAGAGGTTCGTCTGGTTCCCGCAGTCCCCTATAGCAACTCCAATAACTACGTCAAGGTATCAGGCAGAGTAGCAGCGGAGTTAGATAATGCCATTTGGGCAAATCAGTTTGAAAATCTAGCCAACCGACAGGCACATTACGAAACCACAGGGGCGGAAATTTGGCACCAGACCGATGGTACTGTTGATGCTTGGGTGGCTGCCACAGGTACTGGAGGAACTTATGCGGGGGTATCAATGTACCTCAAAGATCAAAACCCGAAGGTTTATTGTGTAGTAGCGGACCCGATGGGCAGTGGTTTATATAGCTACGTTAAGACAGGGGAGATTAAGCCCGTCGGCAGTTCCATCACCGAAGGTATTGGTAATAGTCGTATTACGGGGAATATGGCGGGTGCGCCCATTGATGATGCCATTCAAATAGACGATCAAGAGTGTATTCGTGTCATCTATCAACTACTACATCAAGAAGGTTTGTTTATGGGTGGCTCCGTTGGGATTAATGTCGGTGCAGCGATCGCTCTAGCAAAACAAATGGGTCCTGGTCACACCATTGTCACGGTGCTTTGTGATGGAGGGGGGAGATATCAATCTCGAATTTATAATCCAGAATGGTTGATTAGCAAAGGTCTTACCCCATCGCTTTAGATTTAGATTGGATTGAACCTCAACTACAAAAGTTCATAAGGGCAAGATACGGTTGAAATCTTGATGAGATATGGATTCTAGCACAGACTCTAAAATCCCTCTTGATATAGCTTTATATTTAACCAGGGTAATTACTAAAATTAATTTACTATGAATAATATTACCTATTCAGTTCGACCCTAAAACCCAGATCGATTGGCGAAAAAAGTCATAAATCATCGGGTAATCAGCAAATAGTAGCTGATTTTTCTCCAAGGTATAGAGAAAAATAGGATAATTGAGCTAAAGAGAAACATAAAATAAATAATCTGTTATTAGAGAATACGGCAGTATGCATTTAAGCGAAATTACTCATCCTAATCAGTTGCACGGTTTAACTCTCCGCCAGCTAGAGGATGTCGCCCGCCAGATAAGAGAAAAACATCTACAAACAGTCGCCACCAGCGGCGGTCATTTAGGCCCAGGTTTGGGAGTAGTAGAATTGACCATCGCTCTCTATCAAACTCTAGATTTAGACCGTGATAAGGTCGTTTGGGATGTGGGACATCAGGCCTATCCCCATAAGCTACTCACGGGGAGATATCACAACTTTGATACTCTGCGACAGAAGAATGGAGTGGCTGGTTATCTTAAACTGGGGGAAAGTAAATTCGACCATTTTGGTGCAGGACATGCTTCCACGAGTATTTCTGCCGCCTTGGGCATGGCGATGGCGCGAGATGCCCGAGGAGAAGATTTTAAATGTGTAGCCATTATTGGCGACGGTGCCCTCACGGGGGGGATGGCTCTCGAAGCAATCAATCATGCAGGTCATATGCCCAACACCAACGTCATGGTGGTGTTAAATGATAATGAGATGTCCATTTCCCCTAACGTTGGGGCAATTTCTCGCTATCTGAACAAAGTTCGGCTATCTGATCCTGTGCAGTTTTTATCCGATAACTTAGAAGAGCAGTTTAAACAGCTACCTTTCTTTGGAGAATCCTTAACTCCAGAAATGGAACGAGTCAAAGAAGGGATGAAGCGTCTCGCTGTACCCAAGGTAGGAGCGGTTATTGAAGAGCTGGGCTTTAAGTACTTCGGCCCTATTGATGGTCATAATCTCGCAGAGTTAATCACCACCTTCAAACAAGCCCACAAAGTCCCAGGCCCAGTCTTGGTTCACGTAGCGACAGTTAAGGGCAAAGGTTATCCCATCGCTGAAAAGGATCAGGTAGGCTATCATGCTCAAAGTCCGTTTAATTTGGCTACAGGCAAAGGTCTTCCCGCCACCAAGCCTAAACCACCTCAGTATTGTAAGGTGTTTGCTGATACTCTAACCACCCTCGCCCAGAACGATCCTAAAATCATCGGTATTACCGCAGCTATGGCAACAGGGACAGGCTTAGATAAGCTCCAGCGTGTCTTGCCCCAGCAGTATATCGATGTGGGTATTGCCGAACAGCACGCCGTTACCCTGGCAGCAGGAATGGCTAGTGAGGGGATGAAGCCTGTGGCAGCAATTTATTCGACTTTCCTCCAGCGGGCTTATGATCAGATTATTCATGATATCTGTATTCAAAAGCTCCCTGTCTTCTTCTGCTTAGATCGAGCAGGAATCGTCGGTGCTGATGGGCCAACTCACCAAGGGATGTACGATATTGCTTATCTGCGTTGCATTCCTAATATTGTGATCATGGCTCCCAAGGACGAAGCTGAATTACAGCGAATGGTAGTTACGGGAGTTAATTATCAAGGGGGAGCGATCGCCATGCGCTATCCTAGAGGGAATGGAATCGGTGTACCTTTGATGGACGAAGGCTGGGAAGCCTTGGAAATCGGCAAAGGTGAGATCTTACGCAGTGGTGATGACCTACTCTTGCTTGGCTATGGTACTCAAGTTTATCCTGCCCTGCAAGTGGCAGAAATTTTAAGTGAACACGGTATTGAAGCAACGGTGATCAACGCCCGCTTTGTCAAGCCTTTGGATACAGAATTAATCGTGCCTCTGGCTAAACAGATCGGCAAGGTAGTCACCTTTGAAGAGGGTTGTCTGATGGGTGGATTTGGTTCAGCAGTCTTAGAAGCTCTCCAGGAGCATGATGTGTTAGTGCCAGTCAAGCGTTTTGGCGTGCCAGACATTCTGGTAGACCACGCTACTCCCGATCAGTCAAAAGCAAGTTTGGGTCTAAGCAGTCCTCAGATGGCAGAGAGTATCCTCAAAGCTTTCTTCGATAGCAAGGATAAAGAACCTTCTAGGGTTGGTTAGCTGCAACGAAATGGCCTGCCAGGGATCTGCTTGCAGTCAATATATGACAGTCAATAAAGTGGCATGAAACCCAGGCAGTAAGCTAGTATTCCTCGTAAACTATTAATTGTGTGTGAGGAGTAAGTTTAACAGAAGAAGGTTTTGGGGTCGAAACACGGCAAGACTCCCGAAACCTTTTTCTTTTGTCTATATTTCTACTTTCAGATAATTTAATCAATAGATAATTTAAAACCTTGATCTAACCAGAATTTTGCGAGCAAAAGCCAAGGGTACGTTAAATCAGCAAGTTTATGTGTTCAAATTTAACGTAATATATTCTGAGGATTTTCAATGTCAAGACCAGATAATCCTTAACCAAAAATTAAAGACTCAAAGTTAAGATGGTTATCACCTCTAATCATTAGGATTAAAGGCAAAGGCAATATAGATCGACTTTTAAATTAAAATTTCAGAGCAAGCAAAGTTTTATGATTTACGATCAACAAACTGCTAAGAAAACTGAAACGGTTTTACAGGCAGAAAATGTAAATGTGTATTACGGTAATTTCTTAGCTGTAAAGGGCATTTACTTGAATGTTCCCAAAAACAAGGTGACAGCCTTTATTGGCCCATCAGGTTGCGGGAAAAGTACTCTTCTACGTTGCTACAATCGCCTTAATGATTTAATTCCTATTTTCCGCTTAGAAGGGCTAATTACGTATCACGAGCAAAATCTCTACGGCAAGGATATCGACCCAGTTCAAGTACGGCGTAAAGTTGGCATGGTTTTCCAAAGACCAAACCCCTTTCCTAAGTCTATTTATGACAACATTGCTTTTGGTGCTAGAGTCAATGGCTACAAGGGCAACATGGATGAACTAGTAGAGCGATCGCTTCGTAGTGCAGCACTGTGGGATGAAGTAAAAGATAAACTGAAACAAAGTGGTTTAGCTCTTAGTGGTGGACAACAACAACGCCTCTGTATTGCCAGAACTATCGCCCTCCAGCCAGATGTCGTATTGATGGATGAACCCTGTTCTGCCCTAGATCCGATCTCCACCCTGAAGGTAGAAGAATTGATTCACCAGCTTAAAGAAAAATACACCATTGTAATTGTTACCCACAATATGCAGCAGGCATCGCGAGTAGCAGATTATACTGGCTTTTTTAACGTCACAGAAGTAGCAGGAGGAAATCGTCAGGGTTATTTAGCCGAATTTGCTCCCACCGAACAAATTTTCCAAAATCCCCAAGAAGAAGCAACCCAACAATATGTCAGCGGTCGTTTTGGCTAGTTATCGAACTTTGCTAAAT
>JBEANW010000392.1:0-6535 GCA_041165225.1 Cyanobacteriota bacterium
AAATCCAGTCAAGTCAAGCAAAAGAAGCCCTCGCTAAACGTCTGGCTGCGATGGGAATAATTCCTGATAAACCAATTCAGGTTTTACGTAAAGCTTGGTTTGGAGGCCCATTACACATTCGCGTTGGTTCAATCACAGAAATTGCGATTCGTCGTCAAGAAGCGAAAATGGTTGAAGTTCGTTATCTGTAGCAGAAGCTCAATAAAGGCTTTGCCCTAGCTAGAAGCTAGAAGCTACGAACCAGTCCATTTCCTAAAGGATAAGCTTCGCAAATGAACGAAGCTAATTCACACCAAGCGTAATTTATGACTTGCCACAGTAGCAACCCGAAGGTTTCAAAAAGCGATCGCCTGAAACGAATTGTGTTAGTGGGTATGCCGAATACGGGCAAATCTACCTTCTTCAATCGCCTGACTGGTGCTGCTGCTGCCGTGGGTAATTGGCCAGGGATGACGGTGAGTTTTCTGCAAGCCCAAATCAAAATCGATGGTCAACTCACAGAATTAGTCGATTTACCTGGAATTTATGACCTGAATGGCTTTTCTGATGATGAGCAGGTTGTCCGAGATTTCTTAGAAAAATTTCCCCTCGATCTAGTGATCGTCGTACTGAATGCTTCGCAAATAGATCGTCAGATTTCTTTAGCTCTTCAAATCAAGGCTTTAGGTTTACCTGCGGTGATCATTCTCAACATGGCAGATGAGGCAGAAAAATATGGGGTGGTAATCAATACCGACGAATTATCCCAGCGGTTGGGTGCGCCTGTGGTGTTGATTAGCGCCAAGTATGGCAAAGGTTATAACCACGCCTATCAAGAGATCGCCTGCGGGCTAAGGGAACAGCAACAATCCTATCAAATTGACAATCTGGAAGCCTGTTTAGTTGATTGTGGCAATGTTACTCCTGAGCAGATGCAATCGACTTTAGCAGGAGCGGTAACTATACCGCAGAACATCAAAACCAATTTGACTACTCGGCTTGATCGCCTGCTGTTAGACCCAATATTGGGATTGCCTCTCTTTTTTCTGGGGATGTTTATCGTCTTCTGGATTATTTGGAATGTCGGCTTACCCGCTCAAGGTTTAACGGGAGAATTAACGGATTGGCTACAACGAGTAATAATTGAACCGATTTTGCAGTTTTTTCCTGAAATTGTCCAGAATTTCTTCATTGAGGGTATTTGGAACGGTTTGGCTACGGTGGTCGGCTTTGTGCCTTTAATTGTTCTCTTTTTTATTTTAATGGCGGTTTTAGAAGACAGTGGCTACCTTTCTCGTTCTGCCTATCTAATGGATGCTTTGATGGCGAGATTGGGTTTAGATGGTCGTAGTTTCGTGATGCAAATGATGGGCTTTGGCTGCAATGTTCCTGCCCTGATGGGGACGAGGGTGATGCGCTCTCAGGCACTGCGGTTGCTAACCATGCTGACCATCCCCTTTTCTCTCTGTTCCGCTCGTCTGCAAGTATTTGTGTTTATCATTACGGCGGTCTTTGCAGGAGGAAACGGCGCAATTGTCTTATTTTCTTTGTATTTACTCAGTTTTGCAGCGGCGATCGCTACGGCAGCTTTATTTCAAGGAGTCTTTAAAAACGACGAACCTTTTGTGTTAGAACTCCCCCCCTATCGTTTTCCCACTTGGAAGCAGGTGATTGTCAGAGGTTGGGGAGAAGTTAAGCATTTTTTAACTAGAGCCTCTGGGTTTATTACCTTTGGTTGTATTGCCGTTTGGGCGGTGACTAATTTACCCCTAGGAGCAACGGGACTAGATACTATTGGCGGTCAAATGGGTCAATTCCTCTCCCCCATCATGGCTCCCTTGGGCATCGATCCATATTTAACTTTGGCGCTAATTTTTGGCTTTGTAGCAAAAGAAGTGGTGGTCGGTTCCCTGGCGGTAATTTACGGCTTAAATTCCCTTGCCGTCGGTCAGCATATTGCCGAGACAGTTACTTTTGCCCAGGGATATAGTTTTTGCATTTTTTGCTTGCTTTATACTCCTTGTTTAACCACCGTCGCAACCCTGTTGAATGAGTCAAAATCTTGGAAATTTACCTTGTTTTCCTTGGCTTTTTCTCTAGCCCTGGCGTGGGTAGCAAGTTTTTGCTTTTACCAAACAGTCTTATTGTTGGGCTTTAAATAATTTTTTTGCACCATAAGCGGGAGCAATCTAAAAAACATGCATCTTAAACTCCACTCCTTTATTTATCTGGCGGGAATATTTTTAGCAGGGTTCTTTTTTGCTCAATTTCCCCATAGTTTAATTGCTGTTGCTGAACCAGCCAAAGAAATTAGCCCCCAAGATGTGAGTCAAATTCAACAAAATGATGTAATTTATCTGGGGGAGAGCCATGATAGTTCTGACATTCATCAACAACAGTTAGAGATTATCACCCAACTCCAAGCAAATTTAGCTGATGCCGAACCAGAATTGGCGATCGCCCTAGAAATGTTTCAGCGTCCCTTTCAACCGATGTTAGACCGCTATCTTGCTGGAACAATTACCGAAGAACAACTTAGAGAACAAACCGAATATGACACCCGCTGGGGTTTTGATTGGGAATTTTATGCCCCCATCCTCCGCTTTGCCAAAGAGCAACAAATCCCCCTCATTGCCTTAAATACTCCCTCTGAGATCACCCAAAAAGTAGCCAAGTCAGGGATTAATAGCCTGGAAAAAAACGACTTTCGCTACATTCCTCCTCTCCAAGACATCAAACTAGACAATGCCGAATATCGCCAAAGACTAACAGAAATCTATCAACACCACGCAGCAGCGGGACAAGGCAGTAGTAGGGATGCCGATAACTTCTTCGCTGCCCAAGTATTGTGGGATGAAACTATGGCAGAAGCGATCGCTCTCCAGCATCAACACCACCCTAACACCCCGATAATTGTCCTCGTGGGTAAAGCTCATGTAATGTACGATTACGCCATCCCCGAACGAGTAAAAAGACGTATCAATAACCCTAGCTTCACTCAGGCTGTTATTTTATTAGGCGACTAGCAACTAGCGACTAGCAACTAGGGAAACTCCTAATTCTGAACTCCGAACTCCGAACTCCGAACTCCTAATTCCGAACTCATTTAATCCTGATGCTGCAAGGCATACAGTACCGAACCCACTAGACCCACTTGGGGACTCAGGACAATGTGGACGGGGATTTTTTCAATTAGGGTACTAACTCGACCTTTATCCTGAAAAGTGTTGAGGAATCTGCCATCCTGCATCAGGGGTAGAATCTTGGCGGCTATGCCCCCAGCAATATAAATCCCCCCATAAGCAAGTAATTTGAGAGCCAAATTTCCCGTCTCCGCGCCATAGGCTTTAATAAAAACATCCATCGTTTTTTCACAGAGGCGATCGCTTTGTTTAAAAGCTGCTTGAGAAATGATCGCTGCGGGGTCGATAGTTTTTTTAGATTCTTGTTCCCAGAGTCTAATCTTGTCTCCGATGACGGAAGATTCTGCTTCATACTCACCATCTCGCAGAAATTGATAGATGGAGGCGATTCCTTGACCTGAAACTACCCGCTCAACAGAGATATGTTCCACACCTAGTTTTTGCTGTAGATACTTAAGCAAGCCCATCTCCACATCATTACGGGGGGCAAAATCCGTATGTCCCCCTTCACTGGCAAAGATCTGATATTTTTTTCCCTGGGGAACGAGAAACGCTTCTCCTAAACCTGTTCCCGCACCAATGACGGCGATGGGAGAATTTTCTCTGGCTTCTCCATCCTGGAGGGTATGGACATCAAAATCCTTTAGACCTAAAATACCAAAGCTATTGGCAGCAAAGTCATTTAACAAACTGATTTTAGGAATATCTAAATCCGCTTCTAACCGCTGAGTATCCAGCACCCATTTGAGGTTAGTAAGATGACAGGTATTATTGACTACGGGCCCTGCGATCGCAAAACAAGCCAACTGTGGCTTAATATATTTATCCTGTGCCAGAAATTCTTGTACCATTGGCACCAAGTCGGGGAAACTAGCACTAGTATATTGAACTTCCCTAACAGTTTTAAATGTCTTTTCGGTGAGAGTAACTTCCGTCACCTCCACTAGGCGTAAAATCGTCTTCGTTCCGCCAATATCCCCAGCGAGTAAAAACATAATCTGCTTACGATTGATTCCAATATTCCCTGTTTTAGTTTAACTGTTTAAGATAAACTAAATCACATCTGGCAGTTTCCACCCCTGTGAAGGGTTCATAGCCATTGCGTTCGTATAATTTTACTGCCTCTTTTAAGATGGTTGCAGTTTCCAGCCAAATTTCTTGATAATCCTGAAGGGCGATCGCTTTTTCGAGGGCTTGCAGTAAATATCTTCCTAGCCCCAAGTTTCTCACTTCTGGTAACAGATACATCTTCCGAATTTCTACCGCCTTGTTACCTCTGGTTATCGGTTGATAGGCTGCCGTACCCACAATTACAGCATCTTGCTTCACCACCCAAAACTCGCCTCCTACCTGTAAATAAGCCTCTTCCACCTCAATTACATCGCGATCTGCTAATTCTGGCTGCCAAGGCAAACCATACTCCTCTAGCACCGTTTTAATTACCTCTGCTGATGCCTTTCGATCTTCGGTTCGCCAATCTCTAATAGTGAAGTTTTGATATTTTGCTTGCATAATCTAATCATATGGAATCGCAAATCAAGGAGGCGATGCCTTCGGCTAGCTTCGCGATCGCCGTAGATGAAAACTCGAAGCAAAAAATGAAATTGTTAACCAGTGTCCCTCACAAATACGAGAAACGCTATATTATAGTGTGTCAAATATCCTTTTGATACTCTTCCAGTAAGTCAATCAGATTCATTTGACACTGCATTGGTAACAATTGACTCAGAGCCAACTCTGTCTGACCACCACCCAGTTTGACAGGAATATCTTGTAAGACAGCAGCGACAGCATCCGCCGAGAGGGCATCAGCTTCGAGGAGGGGATAGATTTTCTCTGCCACAACTGTATGTAGGTGAGCATCATTGAGATAAAGATGCCACTTGGCGACATCAATATAGATGCTTTCACCAATTTTTGCTGCTAATGCTTCGATGTCTGGGGTAGTAGCCATTAGATTGTAGTTTAGATTGAAATCAGGTTTTAATTGTTGAGTAGTCGGCGATCGCTTTAATGTAAATAAAGTGTAGGACTAAGATCCCCAACCAGACACCGTTAACCCATAGTAGCCAAGACCATTCCGTCGCTTTTAAAACATGGACAAACCATAGACCAGAGTTGGTGGCTGCATATATACCAACATGAATGGCAAAATTGATTAGGTCATCGAGACGGCGATATTCAGGATCGGTTTTGCGATCGGGTTCACGAGGCCAACGAGGAGGCATAGGTAATAATTAATTAGAACTAACTAGAGCAGTATACATATTTGAGGGTACTTTATATTGTATCTGTTTAATTGCTTTTTTCTTCAGCAAAATACTCCCCCGATTTTCCTCCCGTCTTGCTCAAAAGCCGAATTTCCGAGATTTCCATCGATTTCTCTAACGCCTTTGCCATGTCATAAAGAGTCAATGCTGCCACAGCTACGGCAGTTAAAGCCTCCATTTCCACCCCTGTTTCTGCCTTAATGGCTACGGTAGCTTGAATTTCGTATCCAGGTAATGCTGTATTAGGAGTAATTTCTACTTCTATTTTGTGAATGGGCAAGGGATGACACATCGGAATTAGATTTGCCGTCTGTTTCGCTGCCATAATGCCCGCAATTTTTGCCGTCCCCAGCACATCTCCTTTGGGGGCGTTTCCTGCTTCAATCGTGGCTAAAGCCTCTTTTGACATAATAACTTTTCCCCCTGCGATCGCTTGGCGACGAGTAACTTTTTTTTCTGAAACGTCTACCATTTGGGCTTCCCCACGATCGTTCAGATGAGATAGAGAATTTAATTGGGCTTTTTCTTGCATTGCTTTACCTAGTTCTGCTACTATTGAACACTGTTGGGTAACGGAAGTAAAACGCCTTAACTCAGTTAGGGGCGAGTAGCTCAGTGGATTAGAGCATTTGGCTACGAACCAAAAGGTCAGGGGTTCAAATCCCTTCTCGCTCATTTCTCCCTATAGATCAAAGTCAATTAAGATCTAGGATTATAATCTCAACCAGCATATCCTTGATCGGTGATTAAGTTATTACCGTGGGCTGCGGCAACCGCTAGTCGATCGCATCTTTCATTTTCAGGGATACCTGCATGAGCTTTTACCCAAATAAACTCTACATCATGGATCTTGCAGAGATCGAGTAATTCTTGCCATAGATCGGGGTTTTTTGCCATTTCTTTGGCATTTCTGCGCCAACCGTTAGCCTGCCATTTTTTTGCCCAACCTTTGACCACCGCATCAACTATATATTTAGAATCACTGTGCAGTTTCACTTTCGCATTAGATTTAAGAGATTCTAAAGCAGCGATCGCCCCCATCATTTCCATACGGTTGTTGGTAGTTAGTTTATAGCCAGCGGAAAGTTCTTCTCGGCGATCGCCATCAATAATTACCGCTCCATATCCCCCCTTGCCAGGATT
>JBEANW010000393.1:0-8702 GCA_041165225.1 Cyanobacteriota bacterium
GGTATTTTCTCCCCTGGTAAGACACGCAACCATTCCCCAGGCTTAACTTGTTCTACAGGTATTTCAATCGTCTCGGAGTTTTCCTGTTTACCGATTAACCGAGCTAGGGGAGGCTGTAACATCACCAGCTTTTCTAAGGCAGCAGAAGCTTGATTACGGGCTTTTCCTTCCAAAGTCCGCCCCAACAAAATAAAGCCCAGTAACATGACTGGTTCATCGAAAAAGCATTCCCAACCCAAACTAGGCAAAAACAGCGCAAAACAGCTAGCCAGATAGGTGCTAACAGTGCCTAACCCCACAAGGGTATTCATATTCGGCATTCCTTGGAAAAGACTGCGTCCCCCCTCAAGGATTAGCGATCGCCCTGGAATTAATAAGGCTAAAGTTGCCAACCCAAAGTGAATCCAAATATTGCTCAGGATGGGTATCGTCGGCAACCCCAAATGATGGAGATGACCAATAGTTGAAAAAACTAACAACACCGTGGCAGTAATTAATTGCTGATGCCACTGTTGCTCTTGCTGCTGCCGTTTAGCTTGATTTGACTGGACGATTTGATAGATACTGCGATCGCTCTCCCGTAACTTACTGGGAAAACCTGTTTTAGTTAATTTCTCCGCCAAGGTTTCTGGGGCAATATCGGCAACTTGATACTTCACCACTGCCACTTCGGTAATCAGGTTCACACAGGCAGATAACACTCCTGAATTTTGCTCAAGTTGTCTTTCTACCGCCTTGACACACCCCGCGCACTTCATCCCCCCCACATCTAGGGCAACTGTTTTGGTTTCAGATATATTGATTACTGGGGGATCTGAGGGGGGGAGAAGAGACTTAACCATAAAATGAGTAGCTTAAAAGTTTGGTTATAGAGATTATTTAAGATCTTAAGATGTTGGGAGGGGAAATTGCATTTCTTCTTCAGTTTGCTACTGAGGGATCTGACGAAATAAAGACTGCAAGTAACTTGTCACCATTGGCAATGTGTACCCGATCAAGGACTAGACTGAATAAAATATTAGTTTTATCCTAACTTTTATTGTCATTTGAAATTGTCATTTGAAAAAAGCAAAATGAAACAAGATGCTATCTTCAGTCCCTTCTTTGCAACATTGTTTTTAACCTTCTTAGTTTGGGTGTACATGTATATTCGCCGTATTAGTTTCATTACCAGAAATAAAATCGGTTCGGAAAAGCTAACTATACCTGGCACTCTAGCGCAGATCTCCCCAGCGAACGTATCTAATCCATCAGATAATTTAAAAAATCTGTTTGAGATCCCAGTACTTTTCTATGGGCTGACTCTATATCTTTTCGTTACCCAGCAGGTGGATACGGTATATGTCAGCGCTGCGTGGATTTTTGTGATCTTTCGCGCCTTGCACAGTGTTGTCCATTGCACCTTCAATTTGATTATGCTTCGGTTTTACCTCTACCTATTTTCCACCCTCTCAGTATGGTTCATCGCCATCCGCGCAGCCCTAGTTCACTTCAGTGGGTAAGTATACAGCGTTGGGAACGCTAACGGTTTCAATAGCTTAAAGCTCTAAGCTAGAGATAAATCAGCAAAGAAAAACAAGAGTGTGTCGGCTAAAGATCAGACACCCCGTTAAAACCATGTCAAAGTCATAGTCAATTTAAAAAACCATATTGATCAAGGGCTCTTAAGAAGCATGATTTCCAGAACCCTTTTAGTTATTGATGACGACAGTGATTTTAATACGTTAGTAAAATTTATTTTAGAGCATGATACTAATTGGAAAATTTTGACCGCTGCCAATGGAGAAGAAGGTTTAACTCAAGCTCGATCGCAACAGCCCAGCATTATTTTACTTGATGTAGTTATGCATGGTCTGAACGGGTTAGAAGTCTATAGTCTACTCAAGGCTAATCCAATTACCCGCTCTATTCCGATCATTTTGGTCACCGCTATGACTAGGATGGAAAAAATAATTAAACTACAAATTATTGAAGATATAGAAATAATTATCAAGCCTTTCGACATGATGACATTAAAGAAGCGAGTAATTGATGCGTGCGATCGCTATTTACTTACAAATTAAGGTCGTTGCTGATGGAAGCTATGAAATTCTCATAATACTGTTTGTAGCTTTTTCAAAGGAGTGCAATGCTTACGACACGATCAAACTCAGTAGGAAATTAAGTTTCCTATATTATTGAATAACCCTCAAAACAATTGCCTACTGTCAGCATTGCCAGACAAAGAATATCAACGTTTTAGTGCCGATCTAAAACCAGTTCAACTTGTTTTAGATCAGATTCTATTACAACCGAATCAGCCAAGTGAATTATTTTATTTTCCCACTCAGGGAGTTCTATCTTTAATTTCCGTGTTAGATGGTAGTTCAACTACAGAAATCGGCTTGATTGGGCGAGAAGGAATGGTGGGGACACTGCAATTTTTAGGTTCAGGCACATCCAACAGCCAATCTATCGTGCAATCTCCAGGTTGGGCAATGGAAGTCGAATTAGGCGCACTGCAAGCAGAATATGATCGCAGTGAAACGCTACCAAAACTACTACTGGGCTATGCCTTGAAACTATTCAATCAAGTGAGCCAATGTTCTGCTTGTAATAATCATCATACCGTTCAGCAGCGGACTGCTCGCTGGCTATTAATGCTTGACGATCGCAGTGACCAAGAAACAATATTTATGACCCACCAATTACTCTCGAAGATGCTGGGAGTCAGACGTACTGGAGTTACTGAAATTGCCAAGGAAATGCAGCGTCAGGGAGTTATTGAATACCATCGAGGGAAAATTAAAATTTTAGACCGTCCAGCACTAGAAAAGATTGCTTGTGAATGCTATCAAACTCTCAAAGATTGGGCTGCTATTTGATTCGATTAATAACTTTTGAAAATTATTTCCTGCTTACGTCCTACAGCGGACAGAACATGATTTGAATCGTTATTATTGTTACTATGGTGCAATCTATCTTAAAATCTCATATTAATATCTTCCAGGCTATAGTTAGGGGAAAATTTTTAGCTAGATTGTATTTAATTTTTAAGAAATAAATATAATCAAATTGACGACCTCAAACATAAAGAAACCAATCAATCGGCTTCTAGCTGCCCTACCCCAAGAAGATTATCAACGCCTTGACCCTCATTTAGAATATATAGAACTTCCCCAGCATAAAATTCTGGTTCATGCTGGAGAACACTATGAATATGCTTATTTCCCCTCTCACTCGATTGTTTCTAGCGTAGCGATCATGGAGAACGGTTCAACCACAGAAATTGGCGTAATCGGCAATGAGGGCATGGTAGGAATGCCCATTATCCTAGATACCAGTTACACCAATTCTACGGCGATCGTGCAGGTAGGGGGCGATGGCTATCGGATTCCTGCCCATCGACTACAAGAAGAGTTAAATCGTCAAGGGGCTTTGAAAAAACTAATGATGCGCTATGTTCAAGCTCGAATAATTCAGCTTGGTCAAACGGCGGCTTGTAATCGCTATCACAATATTGAACAGCGATTTGCCCGTTGGTTGCTATCGGTACGAGACAATATCCAACAGGATGAATTTCAGCTAACTCAAGAATTTATCTCTCAAATGTTAGGGGTGCGACGTACTGGAGTAACGGAAGTAGCTGGCAGATTTCAGGAAGCAGGAATAATTCACTATAAACGTGGTTTGATACATATTGACTCTAAAGAGAAACTAGAAGCTAGTGCCTGCGAATGCTATTGGTTGATTGCCAAAGAGTATTCTCGGTTACTCGATTCACTCATTTGAGTAGGGCGAGGCACACCCCACCCTACCGATTTTGCTTATTTCAACCCAACAAGTTAAAGTGGATGCGCTACTCTACATCTAGGTCGGCTTTTGAGCAAGAACACTCGTACTAGGTGGCTTTTGGGAAAGATGGAACTACTTACTAGCAGATTCGCTTTTCGCCTGACGACTAAGCTTCAGCTTCTGCGCCAAAGCATGATTCAATTTTTTCGATGCTTCAGGATATTGTGGGTCAATTTCTAATACCCGACTATAGGTTTTAACCGCATTGTCCCAATGCCCCAACTGTTCCCATTGGTGAGCCAAGAAATAATAAGACTCAGGATCTTGAGGATTTTGTTGAATTCCTTGTTCTAAAAACTCGATCGCCTCTTCATGTTTCCCCTGTTGACTCAGAATATCGCTTAAACGGTGGTATGAAGCTGAAAATGTCGGTTCGAGAACTACCGCCTTATAATAAAAGCCAATTGCCTGCTGTTCTTGATGCTGTTCTACTAAAGCATCCGCCAAATGAAAACGATCCATTGCCGTGCCAATATTCGGCTGTAAAGCTAAAGCTAGCTGCATCTCCTTGACAAACTCCTCTGGCTTCCCTGATTTAAGCAGAGTCCTGGCTAAACTCAAGTGTGCGTTAGGGTATTTGCGGTTTAATCTAATAGCTCGACGGTAACAGGCGATCGCTTCGGGTAAACTGTTTTTTCTGGCATAAAGATTACCTAAATCAGTATAAATCTTAGGAGAATTAGGCTGAAGTTTGGCTTGCTTATGATAGCGTTCAATTGCTTTGTCTAATTGACTGAGAGAAGCTCTTCCTTGAGGTTCTGCTAGAGGAGGTTGCACCTGTTCTGGAGGATTTTGAGGTGATTTTGCAGCGGGTAGAGCAAGACGGGACATACTTAAATCCACCGCCTGGCGATAGTATTTGGCCGCCTGTTGCCATTGATTGTTTTGCTCTAATTGTTTGGCTGCTCGACAATAAGCAGCGACAGCATCCTCGACATTGCTATGGTCAATTTCTGGCAACTCTAGATCTAGAGGTTTTTTGCCCGTTGAATTTTCCGATAGTTCTAATTCTGTAGCCTGATAAAGGTTGAAATCCACTTTTTCAGGTTCATCTAGCTTTCGCCAAATTGCTGCTAGTTTACGATATATTTCGGCACTGGGCTTGATAATAATTGCTTTTTGATAATGCTTGATTGCCTGCTGCCATTTTGATTGTTGGGCGTAAATATCGGCAATCCCCCCATATACTTCGGCAAGATTAGGTTTAATTTCTACTGCTTTAGCGTAGCAAGTCATCGCTTCGCCAGTTTTACCCATTCTTTGGAGAGCATTACCCCAAATCTTATAAGCTTCTGCCATGTCGGGCATAATTTGCGTGGCTTGTTTACAGGCGAGGGCTGACTGTTCCCATTCTTGCCTCTCCAGATGCTCCAGGGCTTTTTGAAAATAAACCTGTGCCGTTTCCCAGTCTATTTGCTTTGCTTGCTGAGGATTAACTGCTCTGATGCGAGGCAAAAATTGTGGATCGGGATTAAATTGAGCCTCTAGGTTGGATAAAGTTGCTGGTACTGAATCGACTCTGACGAGAGCCGAATTATTAGTTAAAGGCTGAAAAGAAAAAGCTGCTTCTTTTAAATTAGCAATTGGAATCGGCGATTTTTTGAGAGGAACAATACTGGAACGCAATAATTGGCTTTTAGTACTGCCTGTTAGGGCTTTGAGATTAATTGCCTGACGATAGTAATTAGCCGCCTGCTCAACTTCTCCCTGTTTTTTTAAACCTGTAGCTAATCGTTCATAAGCAATGGCAAGATCCCCTTGCTGTTTAATGCGCCCTACCAAACGCTGCTTAATTTCGGGTAAATTAGGGTTCTGTTCAATCGTCAAATCATAAATATCCAGGGCTTCAGTTAATTTTCCCTGTTTCCAGAGAACATCTGCCTGAGTTAGTTGTGCTTCCCAATTAGAAACATCAGAAAGTGCGATCGCTGTCTGCTTTTGAGGGACTTCGCTAGAAAGAAGATTTTGAAATAGCTTGAACATTAGCTGGTCAGAAAGATATATAAATATTTTTACTTAAGTCAATCAACTGATACATATCTTCTACAATATAGAAACATCAGTATATACCCCAGGCATTTAATAAATTCTAAAGGCAATGTCCTTAATTTCATCTAATCTTCATTTTTAAGCAAAATTCTCTTCATAGATGGTGGCTTTATCGGTGATCGCCTTCACCTTAACATTGAGCTAAAAGCTAGGCTAATAGCTGGGGCAAAGCCCCTTTACAAAGTTTCTCGTTTTAAATATGGTTGCAGTGCTTCAGGCACTTTCACCGTACCATCGGCTTGTTGATAGTTCTCTAGCACCGCTGCCATAGTGCGACCAATGGCTAATCCCGAACCGTTTAAGGTATGAACATACTGCGTCCCTTTTTGTCCCGCCTGTTTAAAGCGGATATTTCCTCGACGAGCTTGAAAGTCACGAAAATTAGAACAGCTTGAAATTTCCCGATACATCCCCGCAGCAGGCAACCAGACTTCTAGGTCATAGCATTTTGCAGCTCCAAAACCAATATCCCCTGTACAAAGTTCTAAAATACGATAGGGCAGTTTTAACCCCTGAAGAATTGCCTCGGCATTCTCTACCAAAGCTTGGTGTTCCGCATCAGAAGTTTCGGGGGCAACTATTTTCACTAACTCCACCTTATTAAACTGGTGCAGTCGAATTAAACCCCTGCTGTCTCTACCCGCACTACCCGCTTCTCTTCTAAAACAGGGAGTATAGGCACAATGATGAATGGGTAATTCAGTATCTTCCAGAATTTCATCCCGATAGAGGTTAGTTACAGGTACTTCGGCAGTGGGAGTGAGCCACAGATCATCATTACTGCATTGAAAACTATCTTCTGCAAACTTGGGTAGCTGACTCGTTCCCTGAAGCGAAGCACTATTAACCAACACAGGAGGCATCACCTCCACATATCCAGCAGCGATTTGAGTATCTAGCATAAAGCTAATTAAAGCTCTTTCTAAAGCTGCTCCTGCACCAATCAGATTCACAAAGCGACTTTGAGCGATCTTTACCGCCCGTTTAAAATCGAGGATACCTAGTTGTTCCCCAATTTCCCAATGGGGCAAGACGTTCGGGTTATCTGTAATATATTCATCACCCCAACGCTTAATTTCTACGTTTTCTTCCTCCCCTTTCCCCTGGGGAGTCGATTCATCAGGCAAGTTAGGCAACTCTAAGAGTAGAGCTTCGATTTTTGCCTTCAATTCTTTCTCTTGGGGTTCAAGTTCACCTAGCTGAGTCTTAATTTCATTGCCCTCTGTCTTAAGCTGGTCAATTTCTGCCCCTTTGGGGTCAATACCCTGACCAATTTTTTGACCAATCAGTTTCCCAATTTCGTTCCCCCTGGCGCTGAGTTGACTACGATTAGTTTCTAACTCCCTTGCCGTCTGGTCTAGTTCGACGATGGGTTGAAGATCATAATTACCGTGGCGACGATTAATCAATTCTTGAACTTGTTCGGGATTGTTTCTGATTAGTTTGAGGTCTAACACCGCTTTATTTTGTGACTCGTTGGCTTACTTTCTCTATGTTAGGATATCGCTTTTTCGAGTCTTACAGCCGTTTTCAGTTAAATAGACCACGTTGTGAATTAACTTGTTCGTAGCTATAAGCTATAAGCTTTTTGGGTGATTGAACTTTATTACTGTGGTTTACTCATTTGAAATGCGCTGTTCCAAATATTGACCGATGGTAATTTCTTCTCCTGCACGAGAAATAATGGTTTGTCGAGTACGATACTTGCTGCCAATTAGTTTAATCTCTTCCTCGAAAACATTGGCATTATATTCAGTCCGCAAATTCATGGTTTCTGCATTGATAAAAGAGCAGATCGCAATAACTGGTTTAGGAGTGGCAAATCCGCGATCGCGATAGAGAATATTCCCCTTGATCCCAAAAACCGTTGAACCAATTATTGGCTTGCGATTTTGCTTGGTATAGTTGCTTGACCAGGTAACTTTAGTACCGCAAACTAATGCAGCTAAATCCTCTAGTTGATGACTTTGAGCTAGTTCGATTAACTCTGGTGCGCCTTGGGGCAAAAATGAAACCTTGAGGCTGCTTTCGACTTCTTGAGGTTCAACATCCTCATTGAGAGTGTAATATCTTCTCTTTGAATTCCAGCTACCTGCTGACTGATGAAAAAAATCTACCGCTAAGGACTCTAGAGCAAGATTTGTGGTTTCCGCAGACATCATTTGAGTTCAACCTCGTTGCTTTGATAAACATTCAAGCGCACATGTCAAGAGATAAAAGACAATGCTTAATATATATTAATATATTATGAACTAATGTCACGAATTTTGCGAATTTTTATAGTAAACTTTCTCCATGAATATTGTTGTTAAATTAACTGTTATTTTTGCGATCGCCCTAATCAAATTTATTGATTTTGGTGGGATTTTGCCTGCTGAGGCGATTACTCAAGATTTTCGGGTTGATGGCGATCAAGGCTACCGAATGGAGACGAGCTTTAGTTACGATCAGGCTCAACAGCAAAAGGCGATCGCTGAACAAGGATCAAAAGCAAAGGTGCTGGATTCTTTAAAAGTTCGCTTTTACGCACCTGACGGCAAGATGATAGCTAGTTATGACAATATTGTCGATGGCATCATTCAAGGTAACTATTTTGAATTTAATTACGATCTAGAAACTCAACAGTTACGTGGAAAGGTAGATCTAGGAGGAGAATCGGCAGGAGAAATGTACCTTAAAGGTGATGTCGCTCAGGGATTGTCGTTGATTAGGGTTGAACCGTCGGGGGAGGAGAGGGTTGTCGATCGAGTCAATAGGGAATTGGAGAATTAGGGAATTAGGGAATCGGGGACTTGGAGTATAGGCCATAAAAAGCGATC
>JBEANW010000394.1:0-11309 GCA_041165225.1 Cyanobacteriota bacterium
ATCTTCTGCGATCGCCCTCAAGTTAAAGCTGAATGTCAATGAAAATCTAAATAACTTTTAAAAAATCTTGTTTAATTACCAAAGGACTCTCAGTCATTCCTCGATTGACGTATTGCACCAATAATTCTGATTTTATCTTGGTCAATACTTCGCTAGCTGCTACTACACCATAGTTGTCATCTGCTAAAGCATAAAAGGTCATCGCATTGTTTTTCCAGATCCAGAGTTCACCAATGCCGATATTTTTGTAGCTAGATTTTAGGGTTTCCAGATCGCTACTACTGAAGATTATTTCTACTACCAAGTCTGGTAAATCTTTGTCATTGTTAAAAGCGTAAGCAAGGTCAGCATAATAACTGTTAATTTGATAATTATGACTTTGATCACTAGTATAGAAATTTATTAGGTATTATTTATCAAGGATTGAGAAGTACTACATTATGGTGATGAAGTTAGACAAGGTAGTTCCCTTCGGGCGATCGCTTGATGAATATATTAAGATGTTCAATCTATCGGTTGAAGATCTGCAAAAAGATATTTTAGGAGTGGGAGATGGCCCTGCTAGTTTTAATGCCGAAGGTACAACGAAGGGATACAGGATAACTTCCATTGATCCGATCTATCAGTTTGATGGGGCGGAAATTAAACAACGGTTTGATGCAGTAGTAGACAATATTATCGATCAGGTAATTGCTACACCGAATAATTGGGTGTGGAGCTATCATAAAAATCCCCAAAAGTTGAAGGCTAGTAGAATCAAAACCCTAGAAACTTTTCTGCAAGATTATCCCCAAGGTAAGCAATCAGGTAGATATCAAGCACAAGAATTGCCTCATTTGGGTTTTGCCGATCAAAGCTACGATCTGGCGTTATGTTCTCACTTTTTGTTTTTGTATTCTGAACAATGCGATCGCGATTTTCATCTAGCAGCGATCGCCGAAATGTTACGCATCAGCCGTGAAGTCAGAATATTTCCCCTCCTAACTCTGATGCAGGAGACTTCTCCTTATTTGGATTTTGTCATAGATAAATTTGCAAATTTGGGATATCTAACTTCCATCGCCCCAGTGCCTTATGAATTTCAGCCAAGTGCGAACAAAATGTTGGTCATTAGACAGACGGAATCAAGATGATCACAATACCTTGATCAAAAGCTTAAAGCTTAAGGCTTATAGCTTATAGCTAGGGCAAAGCCTTTATTACAGTTTGTTGCTTTGTTCTCAGAAAGAGGGACGATCACTCTTTAGCTTATATATCCTTGCTATAAGCCTCACTGTATATTGCAATAGTTGTATGTTCGCGCCCTTTAAAGAATATTTAGAAGAAGAACTTTTTAAACACTTCGATTTAAGCAGTCGCTCGATTCCTGCGGGATTGGAAGCGAACGTTAGTGCTAGGGGAAAAAACCCCGCCACGATTCAAAGTTGGTGCTATCAGTCTGAGCAATTGAGAAAAATCCGTTATTCCTATATCGATGCGGGGGAAACTGCTCAGGTATTTAATAGCGTTGTTTATCCCGCTCACCATTACGATATTCCTTTGCTGGGAGTGGATTTTCTTTCTTTTGGCAAGAAAAAGATTTTGGTGGTCATGGATTTTCAACCATTATTTCGCGATCGCCCCTACATTGAAAAGTATATTGAGCCAATGCGGGAGATTCGGGATAAGTACAATGAGTTAGCTCAGGATTTAGAGATGAAATTCTACGATGCTAATCAATATTTTTCTAAATATTTGCTGTTTGCCAAGCTAGATTCTGAAACAGTCGTAAATAGTCTGTTTCCCGCTTTCCAAGAATATCTATCGTTGTACTGGCAAATGCTGGAGGAGGCGAAACCGCTAACTAATCCAGAGGACATTCAGCGGATTGTGGCAGCGCAAAAAGAATACGATCAATATAGTGCGGAACGAGATCCCGCCCACGGTTTATTTAGCAGCTATTTTGGCTCCGAGTGGTCGGAAAAGTTCCTCTATGAATTTCTTTTTGAAGATGCCTCTCCTTTGGTAGTTTCCACCGCCAGTAAATAGTCATGAGCTTAAAGAGCTAAAAAAAAATTAATAATATGACCCTATACCAAGCATTTATCGATCAGGCGATCGCCACTTTGCAGTCTAGATTAAATCTGCAACCCTACCCCATCCCTGTTGGTTATGAACAAAAGGAAGGGGTGATGGGGAAAGGGAAAAAACAAGAGCCAGTCACAACTACTAGCTATGGCTTTCAATCGGACAAGCTGAGACAAATTAGAGCAGCTCATGTCCAGGGAGGAGACTCTCTTCAGGTACTTAATTTTGTGATCTTTCCTCGGCTTAATTACGATCTGCCTTTTTTCGGGGCAGATTTAGTGACCTTACCTGGGGGACATTTAATCGCGATCGATATGCAGCCACTTTTTAGTCAGAATCAGGCTTATCAGGCTAAATATAGTGGCGAGCCAATCATGTCAATGTTTCACCAGTACCAAGCAGATTTACCTTGGGGTGGGAACTTCCCTGAAGAAGCGCAACAGTATTTTTCTCCTGCCTTTTTGTGGACTCGTCCGTCGGAGACAGAAGTAGTGGAAAATTTAGTCTTTAAGGCTTTTTGTGACTATCTTGAGGCTTATATTAGTTTTGTCGAACAAGCAGTAACAGTGACAGATCCTCAACAGCTAACGGCGATTTTTCAAGCTCAAAAAAGCTATGCTGACTATCGTGCCGAAAAAGATCCTGCTAGGGGCATGTTAACCCGTTTATATGGCGCAGAATGGACAGAGGAATATATTCATGGCTTCCTCTTTGATCTAGAGCGAACTCTAGCCACTGTTTAGGTTTTAGTCATAATTTCAGGCTGATAGAGACGTAGCAAAAACCTGAACAGGCAGTAATTAGTCAGCTAATTGTTGATAAAAGTAACAGTTAATTGCTTTGGGTTACGGAAGAATAAGACAATGAACGGTAGCAAATCTTGTTTCTTATAAGTATTTACCTTGTTAGGACAGCAGCGTTTGTCCGCAAAAAGTTATCTCTGTAGCTTATTAGCAATGAATTGAACACTAGGCTCAATAACGAACTAAACAGCTATATTGACATCACCAAACAAGGAACATTATTTGAGTGTAACTTTAACAAAAAGTAAAAATTGTTGAAGGTAGTCAGCAAGACCTGGAAAATTTAACAAGACGTAATAAACTATGGTTCGTTGTCGTTGTATAAAAGTTATCTGAGGGATAAATGCCTGGAGGCGAAGCCAAAATGCGATCGCGGAGTGTGGGTAGAATACTTCAGACTTTGTGAAATGCCTTGGATAACCGCCGTAAATCTATCTCTTTTACGGTTTTTTATTAAGCGTGTAAAGTTTTGTTAGGTGACTTAAGAAACTCTGACTAAGTGCCTAGAGAATAGTAACTTAGCACCTTCGACAATCAACCGCTTTCTAGAAGCTAGCGATCGCTAGTAAAGGAAAGTTGTTTTTAAGTTAAGATTCCTTTTTGAAGTTCAACTAAACCAAAATTAATTCGAGTAGGAGATTATTTATAATGTTCGACGCATTTACTAGAGTCGTGTCCCAGGCTGATGCCCGTGGCGAATTCCTATCCAGCGGTCAGTTGGATGCTCTAAGCGCCATGGTTGCAGCTAGCAACAAGCGCATGGATTCTGTTAACCGTATTACTGGCAACGCTTCCGCTATTGTCACTAACGCAGCTCGTTCTCTATTTGCCGAGCAGCCTCAACTAATCGCCCCTGGTGGTAACGCTTATACTAGTCGTCGTAACGCTGCTTGTTTGCGCGACATGGAAATCATCTTGCGCTATATCACTTACGCCATCTTCACTGGTGATGCAAGTGTACTAGAAGATCGTTGCCTCAATGGACTTCGTGAAACTTATCTAGCCTTGGGTACTCCTGGTGCTTCTGTTGCTGTTGGTGTGCAAAAAATGAAAGAAGCTGCCCTAGCGATTATTAACGACAAGAATGGTATTACTCCTGGTGACTGTAGTGCTATTGCTTCTGAAATCGCTGGCTACTTCGACCGTGCTGCTTCTTCAGTAGGTTAGTTCTAAAGAGCAGACTTTCGCTCTTTCGACAGCAGATATCAACCTTTGGTTGTTTAGAAAAAATTAGTAAAACAAGAGAAACATTACAATCATGAAAACTCCTTTAACCGAAGCAGTATCATCTGCTGACTCCCAAGGTCGTTTCTTAAGCAGTACTGAAATCCAAACTGCTTTTGGTCGCTTTAAGCAAGCCAATGCTTCTTTACAAGCAGCAAAAGCTTTAACTAGCAATTCTCAGAGCTTAATTGATGGTGCAGCTAACGCAGTGTATGCTAAATTCCCATACACTACCAGCACTTCTGGCCCTAACTACGCTTCCACTCCCACAGGTAAAGCAAAATGCTCCCGTGACATTGGTTACTACCTAAGAATGGTAACTTACTGTCTAGTTTCTGGTGGAACTGGCCCTATGGATGAGTACTTAGTAGCTGGTTTGGATGAAATCAACCGTGCCTACGAACTATCTCCTAGCTGGTACATCGAAGCTCTAAAATACATCAAGAGCAATCATGGCCTAAGTGGCGACCCTGCTACTGAAGCAAATAGCTACCTTGACTATGCGATCAATACCCTTAGCTAAGATTATTAGCCAAGATTAAATGACTTGATTTCATGGGTCATCAACCTGTGTTCAAGTTACAGGTAATACATCGAAGTCAAATTACTTGACTTCTAAAGCGATACTCAGAGGAGTATGCGAATGCCAGCATCATAGCTAGTATTTGTTTACTTTTCTGAGTATTGTTGTTTTGTTCTAGCTATAAGCTTTTCAATTACAATCAATGGATGATTTTAACAATTCAAGTAATTCAAACAATCCCAGTGAAGCCGAGCAGTTAACGTTGCCTCAGGCGATCGCCAATCTCAACCAAAAAGCAGATCTAGGAGCGCGTTATTATGCAGCTTGGTGGTTAGGGAAATTTAGAATCAAAGATCCAGAAGCGATCGCCGCTTTATTAACCGCCTTAGAAGATGAACAAGATCGCGCTCCAGATGGGGGTTATCCCCTACGACGAAATGCAGCTAGAGCATTGGGAAAACTTGAGGACAAAAGAGCCGTTGAGCCATTAATTAGTTGTTTAGAATTTCCTGATTATTACGTGAGGGAAGCGGCAGCCCAAGCCCTAGAAAACCTGAAAGATCAAAGGTGTATTCCTACCTTAGTTAAGCTGCTAGATGGGGGAGTAGCCCAGGCTACCAGAGTTCCAGGAAAACCCCACTTAGTTCAACCTTATGAGGCGGTAATCGAAGCGTTAGGAACATTAGGGGCAACGGAAGCAATAGACTTGATTGAGCCATTTACTCAGCACTCAATGGAAAAGGTGAAATATGCTGCTGCTAGAGCGATGTATCAGTTAACCAAACAAGACCAATATGGAGAGATGTTGATTCAGGCGCTATCAGGAGATGATTTACAGCTACGACGTTCCGCATTGATGGATTTAGGTGCAGTAGGATATCTCAAAGGGGGACAGGCGATCGCTGATACTTTAGCGGAAAACAGTATGAAATTAATCGCTCTCAAAGGACTTTTAGAAACCGACTTAAAAAGTAAAGATTCAGCAATATCTCCTGAGAGTATTCATATAATGAATCTGATGGATTCTCTTCTTTAACTAGAGCTGTTGATCGATTAACGAGAGATAAGATTGCCTTCTAAACTAATGTTATTGACCTCAGACTTATGCAGGTAGCCTTAGAAAAAATTGTCGTCAAACCTGGACAGCAATTATTGTTGCAGGATATTAGCTGGTCAGATTTTGAAGAGATTCTCGCAGATTTAGGAGAACAGCGTGGTTCGAGAATTTCTTACAGTAATGGAGCATTAGAAATAATGGTTCCTTTACCAGAGCATGAGAAGCACAAAGAGATTATTGGAGACTTGATCAAAATTTTGCTTGATCATTTAGAAGTTGATTTTGAATCATTGGCATCCACTACATTTAAAAGCGAATCGATGAACCAAGCTTTAGAAGCAGATGCCTGTTTTTATATCGAAAATCATCAGGCTGTCATTGGCAAAGATCGACTAGATTTGATGATCGATCCCCCACCAGATTTAGCGATTGAAATTGATATAACAAATAGAACGCAGTTTGATAATTATCTGCTATTGAAAGTTCCTGAGCTTTGGCGCTACAGTACAAAAGGACTTCAAATTTATTTGTTACAGAAACAGCAGTATGTGGAATCAACAACCAGCCCAAATTTCCCCAATATTCCTATCCTGGAGTTGATTGAGCGCTACACAAAACAAGCTCAGGTTGCAGGGAGAAGTAAGGCGATTAGAGCTTTCAAACAATGGATTCAAGAAAATCTTTAAATTGAATTTAATTACATCCACCTATTTATGTCCGATGTTCAAGAATTAATTAAGGCGGTCAATCAAGCTGATTCTGCCGACTTACTCTTAAAGACCGTAGAAGACTTAGCGGAAGTTAGCGATCGCGCTGCTATACCTACATTAGTTGAGGTTTTGGGTTTCAACAATCCTGGGGCGGCGGTGGCGGCGGTAGACGGCTTGATTCAGATTGGTGAGCCGGTGGTGGCATATCTACTGGAGAACTTAGACGATTACAACTATGGTGCAAGGGCTTGGGCGACGAGAGTATTTGCGGGGATTGGTGATCCTGCTGCCTTAGATTTATTACTCGAAGCTGCGATCGCCGATTTTTCCCAAAGTGTACGTCGTGCCGCAGCCAAAGGGTTAGGGAGCATTAGCTGGTCTAAGTTGCCCTCCGCAGAAGTTATAACCGCACAGCAAAAAGTATTAGAGACTCTCCTGCTGGCGACAGAAGATGGAGAGTGGGTGGTACGCTATGCAGCGATCGTCGGCTTAGAGGCGTTAAGTAAAACTTTGGCAGTGAATCAACCTGAATTACTGCCACTAATTACTACCAGATTTAAGGAATTAACTCAAAGTGAGTTAGAGCCAGCTATTCACGCTCGAATTGAATATGCGACCAGAAGGCTAGACACAGCCTAATTACACAATTTCATTCAAATAGTTAATAACTAATAACTAAATAGGACATTGTTTTTGAGTCAAGTTTGCTGCCGCGCGATTGAGATAAAGCTGGCGTTGCCCACTAATCAGGTATGGTTGGGTTGCTCCTTGGGGGAGATTGAGAGTGAGAGGATCGCTACTATCGTTGGGTTGGCGTAAAAAATCCGTCAGAAATACCACAGGGCGATCGCTATCCCAATAGGTTTGCAGTTCAGTTTGGGTAATTAAGTATTGAGGGGTTGAGCCAGGAAAATGGGGCGGGATGCGGTTTTTGCCCCCATCCGAGAGAATCATCACGGTGCGATAGTTATTGGTGTCTAGAGTGCTGTCTAGAGTATTGTCTGCGGTAGTCCATCCTGGTTTAGGTTGAGGCGGATGGAGAGTTTTTGCCTGATTAAGATAGTAGCCGATGGCACCTGCTGCACCGATTTCTCGGGAGCCTTCGTAGATCCAGAGAGTATCTACCCCCAGACAAGCATCTGCCTGGTTCACCAGATTTTTGGAAGAACGAATATCTTGATAGATCACAAATCCCCTGATACTAGCTAAATAAGTAATCGTTAACACGATGACCAATGGTAACCAAGCTAGAGAAGAACGTTTGACCATCGCGACTCCCGAAGCCAACCAGCCTGTACCCAAAGCGATCGCCACGAGGATCATCAACTTAGAAATCTCTGCCGTTTGCAACACCCCTGGTAAGAGGGGAACTATCAAGGGGAGAACTGTAATTAAGCCATAGAAACTAACTCCTAAGCATAAAGCGATCGCGCCATAGAAATCTACTGTAGGAGTTGGGATAACTTGGCTTGTCACCTGTACCGATGATTTACAAAGAGTGCCGATGGGGGTTGGATAAATTGGATTGGGTGTTGAGTAGCCTAGAACCCTAGATGTTGTTTTTTGATGAGGTTCAATTGTGCCAGAATGGTGATCCCTCCTACTCCACCAGCCAGCACACAAGATGATATAGGGAGGAATAGCGGGAATACTGTAGTAAATTAGGCGAGAAGAGAGGGGCAGAAACAACAATACAGGTAAAACTGCTGCGGTAGCCAGCAAAAAGATGCCATCACTATTTTTACGATCTAAGAGGGAAGCATTCGTTAAAAATCCTCGCTGCCATTCCTGGGTGGTAAATTTAATTACTGAAGGTAAAAACAAGATCCAGGGAAAACACCAGCAGATGGTAATCCCTAGATAGCCAATGGCGCTAATTTTTGAAACCTCATAGTCTGGAGGATAGCGACGATCTAGTAGACGATCAAGATGTTCGTTAACAATAAAGTAGTGCCAAAAACCAGGGTTAGCCTGTTCCACCGCCAAAAACCAGGGAAGGATAATTGCCAGCATTAACAGCAATCCCTGGGATAGTTTAATCCGTTGCAGGATTTTGAAGTCTCTTCGGACAATAATTAATCCTAAACATCCTAGTAAGGGAAAAACCACCCCGATTAATCCTTTAGTTAGGACACACAAAGCGAGGGAAATATATGTTCCCCACCAGCTAAGACGAGATTGAGGCTGATAAAGCGATCGCCAGAGGAAATAGTTACTACTAATGAGCAGTGTTGCCAGCAGGGCATCAATTAAGATCTGATGGGTAAAAATAAACCAACCGAGAGTTACCGAAAGCATCAATGCCGTCACTCGACTGGAGTTAATCCCCCAGAGTTCTCTAGTCCACTTCCAGGCAATTACGATACCTAACCAGCCAGCAATACCCAGGGGGAGTCTAGCGGCAAACTCCGTTGAACCAAAAATTTCTGTACTCAAAGCGATCAGCCAATACAGCAAGGGAGGTTTGTTGAGATAGGGAGAACCGTTGAGATAAGGAGTCACGCAATCATTACGCCAGAGCATTTCTTGCCCCACCATTGCAAAATGACCTTCGTGGGGTTCATACAAACCATAGCTCCCAAGACCCAAGAGCGCTACTATTAATGTCAGTAAGAGAATCGATATATCGACCCAGTATAGATTTTTAATAGTAAATCGCATTTTTGGCTATTTTATTTAATTTAATAGACATTTTAATCGCATCATGGTCAATTCTCGAAAATGCTCAAATTGACGCTATTGTGCAACTCTTTGGCTTCCTGTGTCCCGCAATTTTAACTTAATGGCTAAATCATTCAAGACAAAAACCCCCTGAACTGAATCGTTTAGATTGTTAGAGGGTTAGTAAGTAAAATATTAATTAAGTAAGATATTAATTACAAGATGCCAAGCTGCTTTAAAACACCATGACCAGTATTCATTTCGACGATGATCGCTGTAATAAAGCCAATCATCGCTAGGCGACCATTCCAAATTTCTGCATAGTTGGTAAAGCCAAACTTGCCTGCTTTCTTTTCCATGATTACGGTTATCTCCTTAATGCGAGGTGTACTACTGTCAAGTACTCTTAATATAGCGTAACTTCATGACATATTTTGTTTTAATCTGACCATAATTAAGTAGAAGCATATCAGAGTGATTACCACTGAAACATTAGACTTATTAGAATGGCAACGTTTGTGCCAAAATCTATCGACCTTCGCAGTAACTAAGTTAGGGGTGGTGGCAGCGCGCCAGTTGAGATTACCTACTACTAGGGCAGAAAGTGAGGATCTGCTAGCTCAAACCCAGGAAATCTATAACCTCGAACAGCAGCTAGATTCAGGTTGGAGTTTTAAAGGAATCAAAGATGTTGGGGCATCCTTGGAAAGATCGGGGATTGGGGGGACTTTATCTGCTCAGGAGTTGTTGGATATAGCGACTACTCTGGCGGGAATGCGTTATCTACGACGGTTGATTGATGCCAAGGAAGAAGAGTTAGTCACCTTGTCTGAGTTAGTAGCGGATGTGCGAACCTATCCTGAGATTGAGCAAGAAATCCATCATTGCATTGACGATCGCGCGGAGATAACCGATCGCGCCAACCCCAAACTAGCAGAGATTCGCAGTGAAATTAAAAACTTGCGGAGTCGCATCTATAGCATCCTGCAAGGTATTATGCAGCGTAACTCCACCGCCATCCAGGAAGCGGTAATTACTCAACGGGGCGATCGCTTTGTCTTAGCGGTTAAGCCTGGGCAAAAAGAGACAATTAAGGGCATTGTTCATGATGTCTCCAGTACAGGTTCAACTTACTATATTGAGCCAAATGTGATTATTCATTTAGGTAATCAACTACGGCAAAAAGAGCGTCAGGAACAGCGGGAAGAAGAGATTATTTTAAAAGGGCTGTCAGAGAAGGTGGCAGCAGTACAGGAAGACTTAGAACGGGTTTTAATTGCCGCCACGATTTTAGATTTAGCCACGGCGAGAGCGCGTTATGGCTTGTGGTTAGAGGCAAATCCCCCGCGATTTATTAATCCTGAAACAGAAAATACTAGCCTGCGTCGTTTGCGTCATCCCCTGCTGGTGTGGCAACAACGTCATGAATCAGGAACGGCAGTCGTACCGATTGATGTGCTGGTGAAGCCTGAAACTAAGGTGGTAGCCATCACAGGCCCGAATACGGGAGGGAAAACCGTTACCCTCAAAACTATGGGGTTAGCAGCGCTGATGGCAAAAGCAGGGATGTTTGTACCTGCACAAGTCCCTGTGGAATTACCCTGGTTCGAGGTGATTTTAGCTGATATTGGAGATGAACAGTCTTTGCAACAGAGTTTATCAACATTTTCAGGTCATATTCGCCGTATTAGTCGAATTATTGCAGCTTTACAGCACAATAATGGTAATTCTCTGATTCTGTTAGATGAAGTAGGGGCTGGAACAGACCCCGCTGAAGGAAGTGCCTTGGCGATCGCCCTCTTAAAATATCTTGCCGAACATGGTTTATTAACTATTGCCACCACCCACTACGGAGAACTAAAGGCGCTCAAGTATCAGGATGCTAGATTTGAAAACGCTTCCGTGGAGTTTGATGATAGTACCCTCCAGCCGACTTACAGACTGTTATGGGGAATTCCTGGGCGTTCTAATGCTCTAACTATTGCCCAGCGCTTAGGCTTGAATCGCAGCATCATTGAAGAAGCCCAGTCTCTAGTAGGAACTGGTTCCGCAGAAGACGTAAACCAGGTGATTGCCGCCCTAGAAGCCCAACGGAGAGAACAGGAAGATAAAGCCAACGAAGCAGGTAAGTTACTATAACAGACAGAGCTGTTTTATGCCGAAGTATCGGCAAAGGCTGCCACTTTACAGGAACGAGAACAGTCCCTCAAAGCATATCAAGAACAGGCGGTACAGGATGCGATCGCTCAGGCAAAAAAAGAGGT
>JBEANW010000395.1:0-8227 GCA_041165225.1 Cyanobacteriota bacterium
AATAATTTTTTTAAGTAGTAGACGAGGGGAATAATCAAACCACAAATTCCCCCAATTAGGCTCAATCTGGGAGATCTGATAGCCATTTTGACAGTATAGTTGTTTCGCCGACTCATTACAATCTAAAACATGCAGCCGAGTTTCTCGATAACCCCAGTCTAAAGCAGCCTGTTCACAAGCCGTTAAAAGTTGACTACCAACACCCAGGCGACGATAATCTTCTACTACCGCTAAATTAGAAATATAAGGATGTTGGGGACTGGTAGGCCAGAGAACTGATCGCAGTGTCACCTCGATTGTACCAACAATTACCGACTCTGAATTAGGGGTATTTTGATCGTCGTTACTTGAGGGGGTCATTTTCGCTACCAAGCAACGGTAATGGGGCGAGGTCAAACGTAAACGATATCGCAAATCTTCATTGATCGTAAATCGGAGAAAAGGATAGATCCAGTGAGCAAACTCGGGAAAGCTATAGAAGCTTTGGGCTAAAATAGCGCTAATTTCCTTCGTATCTTCAATTATTGCCGGATGAATCGTTAACTTTAAATTGCGTTCAACATCATTATTGAGAGAATTGAGAGATTTCAAAACCATTAAATAAGAATTGGACTCAGTTTGGCAAATTATTGTTGCTAATCGTTTTTTCTAATTATTGTAGCCGTAGATCAAACTCCGTGATTGTTGGTGCTTGCCTTGGGAAGTTGCCAGTCATTTTAAGTAATCATCATACCTAGATTCACCAACCCCTGATTGTTTAAAAGTTTGTTTGGGAATAATAAAATCATGCTTGATCAGGATTAAACAATTGCCATCGTCTGTTTAGCTTTCTGTTTTACCTTAAGCTGTTAGCTCTTAATAGCTGGTGTTTGCCAACTATTGACTAACTACATTTTTCTCCCAAACTAAAACCGAGAATTGAATTAATGCTTCATCAATCCGAATACATTCAGTTAATGGGTGATTTATCTTGGGACAAGGTAGGTCAATCGATCGTTGATGTCGTTGGTCAATTACTCGATCTAGATATTGCCATACTACATCTTTATAAACTTAATTCTGGTGTAGAACAATATTTTTTCTATCAAAAATTTACTGAGCAGGTCTCACCAATAGATCCAGAACTACTCAAATTAACAGTTGCTGATCATCCCGAATCTATTTGTAGTAACAATATAATTATAAATCGATACGAAGTAAATCGAGTTGATCTTGCCGACAGTCAGTACCAAGCCTGTATTCAAGCAAATATTGTTGCCTTTGTTTTTACTCCTCTGTGTTTACAGGCAAATTTAGCTGCTTCGTTGACGATTCATCACCTCTCTTCAGGAAATCGACTAAATCAAGAACAATTATCAAAACTCAAAACCCTTATCCATCAGGCAAATTTAATGCTGTCTCAGATGTTGACACGGGACAAGCTACAGGAATTAGCCCAACGAGCAACCACCGTTAATCGCATCACTGCCACCATTCGTTCTAGTCTAGATCCCCCTGTGATGTTTGCGGCGATCGCCAAAGAGCTTGGTTTAGCTTTAAATGTTGATGGCTGTACCCTTTCTCTGTGGACAGCAAAAGATATCTTTGTGAAATGTGTTGGTTTATATAATCCTCACGAAGTACAAGCAATTATGCTCGATTCTCCTGGTTGGCAACAGGCAAAGACTTCTGGCGTTCCAATTGCTGAAAATCCGATTTTACAGGCTCTATTGTATCAGAAAAAAACCATTAATTTAGCTGATTTAGAGCAGCAGCAAGCTTTGGCTCGTTATGAACTTCCGTGGCACGCCAAAGCCAGAGCTTTAATGATTGTGCCATTACTGGTGGAGGAGGAGATTATCGGCAGTATTACCCTCAGACAATCCGCTGATGCTCGCCATTGGACTGCGGGAGAAATCGAATTAGCGGAAATTGTAGCTTCCCAAGCAGCGATCGCCATCAGCCAAGTTTTAGCTCATCAACAGGTTCAGGAACTAGCCCAAAAAGAAACTACCATTAATCGCATCACTGCCACCATTCGCTCTAGCTTAGAACCCCCCGTCATGTTCGCGGCGATCGCCAAAGAACTTGGTTCGGCTCTAGATGTTGATGGCTGCACCCTCTCCCTCTGGACAGAAAGCGATCGCTTTGTGCGCTGTGTTGGTTTATATAATCCCCAAGAGCCACAAAAAATTATTCTGGATTCTGCCGATTGGCAACAGGCGACTACCTCCAGCGTTCCCATTGCCGAAAATCCGATTTTACAGGCTCTATTGTTTGCCAAAAAGACCGTTAAGTCTATGGACTTAGAAAAACAGCAAAATTTGGCTCGCTATGAACTTCCCTGGCACGCCAAAGCCAGAGCATTGATGATTGTGCCGTTGATTTTGGAAGAGGAGATTATTGGTAGTATTACTCTCCGACAGTCCGATACTTCCCGCGATTGGAGTACCTCAGAAATAGAATTAGCTGAAGCGGTGGCTTCCCAAGCAGCGATCGCTGTCCAGCAAGCCAAGTTATATCAACAGTTAAAACAGGAAGAACAAAAAGTTCGCGAACTTAACTACTATCTGACGGAATCCGTGCTGAAGCGATTTTTGCCCGCAGAGATTGTCAATAAAGCAGCGACAGGCAAGCTATCTCTGGATTTAACTCCTGAACCTCGTCGCATTACCGTGCTGTTCTGTGATTTAGTCGGCTTTACCAATTTATCCAGTCGCTTAGAAGTGCTTCCTTTAGCAGAGATTTTGAATGAATATCTGGAAGCAATGAGCAAAGCCGTATTTGACCATAACGGTACAGTTGATAAATTTATTGGCGATGGGGTGATGGCAATGTTTGGCGCACCAGAAGACATATCCCATCCTGAACAAGCTAGAAGGGCAATTTCTACCGCTAAAACTATGTATTTTTATCTCGATAAGTTAAACGAACGCTGGCAAGCTAAGGCAAACGATAGCAATCCAGTGCCTGTGATGCAGATGCGCTGTGGAATACATCAAGGTAAGGCGGTAGTGGGCATGTTTGGTGGTGGACAAAGGAAAGACTATACAGCCGTTGGCAAGGTGGTGAATATCGCGTCTCGTCTGCAAAGCGTGGCTTCCCCCAATTGCATTTTGATTTCAGAAGCCACAGCTAATGCCCTCAACAAAAGTATGAATTGGGGTCCAGGCAAGAATTTTCAACTTAAAGGTATTGATGATGACTTTAAGGCCTATACGATTCGATTTAAAAGTCAGGAGCAAGCAGTAATAGAGTGAGGGGTTAACGGGAGAAAGCAATAAAGCAACTTAATATAGACTCAAACTAATCTAGATCAAAGCTTGCAAATCTTCAATGATTTTGATTTTCCAAGTAAGTGTAACGGGGAAATCAAAATGTCTATAATAAAAACATCATAGATATTATTCTTTTGATTTGTCCTATGAACCAGAAAAAACAAGAGGTCGATCCCATCATTGCCTACATTTTATGGGCATTCGGTTTGATGGGTTTTTGTGGTATCCATCGTTTTTATTCAGGCAAGATTACTAGTGGCTTAGTCTACTTTTTAACTTTTGGTTTTTTGGGCGTTGGTCAATTTGTTGATTTATTTTTGATTCCTGAAATGACCAAAGAGAGAAATATGCGCTTATTATATGAGGCGACAGTAGATGAGCGCAATAATAGTCCGCAAGTAACTTTAGTGAATCCAGACGCTACCAATAAAAAGTCCGATCCAATGTTAGTTTTGCTCGGAGCAGCAGCAACTCATAATAATGTTCTATCTGTCGGTCAGGCAATGTTAGCTACGCAGTTGCCTCTAGACCAGGTGGAGGTTTTATTAAATAAAGCTCTTAAGCAAGGACTGGCTCATGTTGATAATGATGAACAAACAGGCGCTGTCAGGTATCATTTTGACGTTTAGGTGGCGATGACATCACTTCGACCTTGCTCGATCTCAACTAAGAAAATAATTTTGCCCAGCTATTTTCGTAGCCAATTAAAGTTTTTTGACAATCGCTGATAATAATGTGTTACTATTGTTTGGCAAATCTGGGTCATTAGCTCAACTGGATAGAGCAACGCCCTTCTAAGGCGTAGGTTTCAGGTTCGAGTCCTGAATGGCCTGCCTCTCAATCTCTTGATATACTTGGGTATCCTAAAAGTGTTTGACACTTTGTTAAACTTTTTCTACCTGCGTCTTCGCCTATCATTTTGCCAATTGTTCGGGATTGAGATTAATTAACGGCAAACTCTCCCCTCCCATAACAGTCGGAAATTTACCGTCCCATTTATCGATCGCTTGCTGTTGTAATAATTCTGGGGTTAAGGTTAGACGTTGTAATCTTTGGGCTTCTGCTTGTCCCTTAGCGCGATTAACTGCTGCGGTAGCTTCCTTCTCGGCTTTTAAAGCTTCAAAGTCGGCTTGTTTTGCCTGTTGTTCAGCAATTTGCTTCGCCTCGATCGCCTTAGCAAATTCAGGAGAAAAAGAAACATCTACCAAAGAAACGTCATCTACTACGATGTCGTAGGTTTTTAGCCTGTCTTGCAAGTGCAAATCGATTTCTTGCTTTAATTCTGTTCGTTTAGTGATGATTTCTTCCGCCGTCTTCTTGGCGGTAGCGGCTTTCACTACCTCGTTAACAGCAGGAGAAACAATGCTATTGAGGATTTCTTCTTCATTGCCGATGCGTTGATATATACGATTTACTTGAGCTGGATCAATATGCCAGTTGATGGTGACATCGGTTTTTACATCCTGCAAATCTTTAGAGGAAGCTTGAGCGATAATATCGCTTTTCTGAACCCTGACGGTCAGATGTTCTACGGTGTTAACTATTGGTAGGATCGGGTGAATACCTTCGTCCAAAACATCGTCTTGCACTTTGCCAAAACGCATCACCACCCCCCGTTCCCCTGCATTGATAATCGTAAACGGCTTAAAGATGGTTAAGCCCAACAATAAAATAGCACCACCAATTAAATAACTTGTTAATCCCGAAGGAAAAGGAATTTTAAAGTTATTAAGGTTATTTTTCATACTTTTTATACTTTTTACAAATATTGTTAACTTTAACTTGCCGAATAATATAACGTCATTAACTGGCTAATTATCAATTAACTCATTGATCAATTGCCCGTTAAGCTTTTCGACATTACTCAATATAATCTCGGCACCAGCTTCCAGCAATCTCTGAGCATAGTCTTCTTGTTTTGCCTGAGTAGTTTGTACATGAGGAGGCAGAATCCCGACACCGATCCAATTTCCTTCTGGTTTTAGTTCTCTGGCTTTGATTACTGTGTGCATATCTGCCACCGTATCCCCCAAATAGAATGCGGGAATATTATGGGGAGTAGTTGTAATTTGAGCGATCGCCTGAAACATTCCTGTGGGATCAGGTTTACTAGGAGCATCTTCCATCGCTACTAAAGCTGGATTTTCTAGCTTTAAACGCTGTTTGAGGACAAATTCTGCCGAGCCTCTGGTCGCACCACTAAAAAAGCCATAAGCAAGCTGCTGATTACTTAGCTGCTCAAAATAATTAGGTGTTACGAGTAATGGTTCATTAGCAATGTAGCCATCAAATAGTTCGGGGTTTCTGCCCCGATAACGCTCCTGAAAATACTTAACAATCTGGTCGTAAGCTAGGGCTATTTCATCACGAGGCTGGTCTAATGCTTCAAAATAACGATAGGTCAATTCTTGGGATGCTTCCCAGTCATTATTCCAAATTCCTTCTGATTTGAGGTTGTCTAGGTCTTCCATTGTTGGTCGCCAGCCACCATCAGTAAACTCTTCTACCGTATCGGCGATCGCCTTTCGATAGGAGTTGCTCACATCCCTGATGACACCATCAATATCAAAAATAATAATTGCTTGTGGTTGGTTCATGTTAAATAATTAGCTTTTAGTTTTTACTAGCTTACTTGAGAGATTAAGTTGACCACTCGTTCTTTGATTTCATCCCTAACACGGTGAAAGGTTTCGATAGGTTGTCCATCGGGATCGTCTAATTCCCAATCTTCAAAGACTTCTTGGGTTACCCATTCAGGAGGTAAGTTTACCCCACAACCACACATAGAAATCACAGCATCGTAATCATTAGCCTTGAAATCACTCAGAGGGTCTGATGTTTGATTACTAATATCAATTCCAATTTCTGACATCACTGCGATCGCGGTGGGATGTACCCGACTGGCTTCTAACCCAGAAGAAGTAACTTCAATTTTGCCCTTTCCTAATGCTTTGGCAAAACCTTCTGCCATTTGGGAACGACAAGAGTTTCTTTTGCAGACAAACATGACTTTTTTCATAGCTTTTTACTTAGTTATTTTTAGCTAGTTCTTTTTCTTTACGCTCGCTATAACGGTCAGTCAAGTAATCTAACTTATCTCGTAGTAGCAGAGTAAATTTATACAGTTCCTCCATTACGTCTACTACGCGATCGCGATAGGGAGAGTCTTTCATCGTGCCGTCTTCATTAAACTCTTGGTAGGCTTTGGCTACGGAGGATTGATTGGGAATAGTAAACATCCGCATCCATCGTCCCAGAATTCGCAGGGTATTGACCGCATTAAAAGACTGTGAACCACCACTAACCTGCATCACGGCTAAAGTTTTGCCTTGGGTTGGTCTTACGGAACCAATAGCTAGAGGTATCCAGTCAATTTGATTTTTAAGAATACCTGTAACGTTGCCGTGCATCTCAGGTGAAGACCACACCTGTCCTTCAGACCAGAGGCTCAACTCTCTTAGCTCTTTTACTTTGGGGTGGGTTTCTGGGACTTGTCCCCGTAGTGGTAATTCGTGAGGATGAAAAAATTTTACTTCTGCCCCCATATCGGTAATAATTCGCGCTGCTTCTTCTGCCACGAGACGACTATAGGATCGCTCTCTTAATGAGCCGTATAAAAATAGAATTCTTGGTGGATGATCAAAACTGGTCATGATGGAATCTATAACTAAATGCTAAATCGAAATTATTGATAAGGAGTGATGCAACGGGGATCAAGCAAAGTGGCTTTTTCTGGTTGTCGGGGAAACCAATGGGCGGTACCCTTACAAACTTCCACTAGCATTAACATTGCTGGTACTTCAATTAGCACTCCAACGACAGTGGCTAAAGCTGCACCTGAATTTAAACCGAATAAAACTACCGCAGTGGCGATCGCAACTTCAAAATGGTTACTGGCACCAATTAAGGCTGCGGGGGCTGCATCTTCGTAATCGAATCCTAGTTTGAGGGCTGCGACATAGGTAATCAGGAAAATAAAATTAGTCTGGATAAATAAGGGAATGGCAATTAATAAAATGTGCAGGGGATTATTAACGATTAATTCTCCTTTAAAGGCAAATAGAAGAACTAAGGTTAAAAGCAAGGCTGCGATCGCAATGGGGGAAAGATAATGCAAAAACTGCTCTTCAAACCAGCGTCTTCCTTTATATTTAAAAATCCAGTAACGGCTAAAAATTCCTGCTACCAAAGGCAAACCTACATAAATCAAAACCGAAAGTACTATTGTTTCCCAAGGTACGCTGAGATGATTGGCAGATAGTAACCATTTACCCAGGGGTGCGTAAAGAAACAGCATCGCCAGGGAATTAACCGCCACCATCACCAAAGTATGTCCTTGGTTACTGTAAGAAAGATAGCCCCACATCAATACCATTGCGGTGCAGGGGGCAATTCCCAGTAAAATCGTGCCAGCGATATAGGAATTAGCGAGAGTAACTTCTGCACCTCGTATTAATTCGGTTTCTGATAGCCAAGGCTGAAACAACCAACCCAGAAAAAACTGGGCAAGTGCCACCATCGTAAAGGGCTTGACTAACCAGTTAATTACTAAAGTTAATAATACAGGCTTAGGCGATCGCGCTGCTTTCTTTGCCTGAGAAAAGTCAATTTTCACCATGATCGGGTACATCATGAAAAAGAGACAGATAGCGATCGGAATGGAAACGTTATAAACGCTCATGGCATCCAGAGATTGCGCTACTCCAGGAAAGAGCTTGCCTAGAAAAATTCCGACCACAATACACAGGAAAACCCATAGAGTTAGGTATTTCTCAAAAAAACTCAGCTGACTGCCAGCTTTAACCGTTTTGGCATTGACTGGCGATTCTTGTTGATTCATTGGGCAAATTTATTAGTTTCTTGAGTAATGAGAGATTGTGAAACTAATTTTGATTTTACATCAAATAATCTTGATGAATCAAAAAAAATTGATATTATAAATTAAAAAATGTAATAAAGTAGCTTTGCGA